>JAFROJ010000039.1 GCA_017429765.1 Bacteroidales bacterium
CTGATTTGGCGGCGACAGCCTTGGCGAGTTCCACACCGTCCTGGATGGTGGTGTTCATCTTCCAGTTTCCGGCAACGATTTTCTTTCTCATATTCTGTTATTCTTAAGATTGTTAATTTCGTCTCATCCTACAAATTTAACTGAAATTTGCCTAAATTCGCGAAAAATCGTCCAGAAAAAGAAACAACGACCATACGATGAAGAATTTTGTTGAAGAGTTGAGATGGAGAGGCATGATCCAGGACATCATGCCCGGAACAGAGGAGAAACTCATGGAAGGACCGCAGGCCGCCTATGTCGGGATCGACCCGACCGCCGACTCCCTGCACATCGGTCACCTTGTCAGCATAATGATACTGAGGCACTTCCAGCAGTGCGGCCACAAACCCATAGCTCTTATCGGCGGAGCCACCGGCATGATCGGCGACCCCTCGATGAAGTCCCAGGAGCGCAAGCTTCTCGACGAGGAGACCCTGCTCCACAACATCGAGGGCATCCGCGCCCAGCTATCCAGGATACTCGATTTCGACTCCGACGCGCCAAACAAGGCCGAGCTGGTCAACAACTACGACTGGATGAAGGGATATTCCTTCCTGAACTTCATCCGCGACATCGGAAAGCATATCACCGTCAACTACATGATGGCGAAGGACTCCGTCAAGAAGCGCCTCTCCGACGAGTCCCGCGAGGGAATGTCCTTCACCGAGTTCAGCTACCAGCTCCTCCAGGGTTACGACTATCTCTGGCTCTACGAGCACATGGGCTGCCGTCTCCAACTCGGAGGCTCCGACCAGTGGGGCAACATCACCACAGGCACAGAGCTCATCCGCAGGATCCTCGGCAAGACCGACGCTTTCGCCCTCACCTGCCCTCTCGTGAAGAAGGCCGACGGCACCAAGTTCGGCAAGACCGAGAAGGGTAACATCTGGCTCGACCCCGAGAAGACCTCCCCTTACGAGTTCTACCAGTTCTGGCTCAACGTCAGCGACGAGGACGCCGAGAGGTACATCAAGATATTCACGATGCTGGACAGGGAGGCCATCGAGGCCGCCATCGCCGAGCATCGCGCCGATCCCGGACGCAGGACCCTCCAGCAGCTGCTCGCCAAGGAGATCACGACCATGATCCACGGGGCCGGGGAATATGAGAACGCTGTCTCCGCCTCCAAGATGCTCTTCGGGAACTCGACTTCCGAGGCTTTGAGAAAGTTGGACGAGAAGACATTCCTCGCCGTGTTCAGCGGAGTGCCCACCTTCGATGTTCCCCGTTCGGAGCTGCCCTGCAACATCCTCGACTTCCTCGCTGTCAAGACCCAGGTCTTCCCCTCAAAGGGTGAGGCCAGGAAGATGACAATCGGAAACGGTGTCTCCATCAACAAGGACAAGATCACCGACATTGAATATGAGATCTCCGGGAAGGACATCGTGGACGGCAAGTACATCCTCGCCCAGAAAGGCAAGAAGAACTACTTCATAATCAACATTATATAGTCATGGAGAAGCAGGCCACCACAAGACAGCTCAAGGTCGGCAGGGAGATCCAGAAGGATCTCGCCGAGATCATCCGGAGCAAAGGCATGGCCTTCTTCGGAGGAGCCATGGTCACGGTCAGCGAGGTGAGGGTCAGCCCGGACCTCTCCATCGCCAAGACCTACGTCAGCATATTCCCCTCAGCGAAGGCCGAGGAGGTCATGAAGATCCTGAACGACAACATGCGTGAGTTGCGCGGCGCCCTCGGTCGCCAGATCGGACGTCAGCTGCGTATCGTCCCCGAGATAGTCTTTTACCTCGACACCACCCTCGACTACGCCGAGCACATCGAGGAGTTGTTGAAGAAATAGGTTTCCTGACATGAAGAAAGTTGTCGCTTTTATCATCGCCGCATTGCTCGTGATCGCTTCGCAAGCCCAGGAAAGGTTGATTCCCCTTAAATACATCCAAGACAAGGACAAACCGACCCTGGTCATGTTCACCGCGTCATGGTGCGGATCATGCAGGTACATGAAGGATTCCGTTATGCGTGAACCGGATGTTAAGCAAGTGCTTGACGGTTTCAATGTCCTGCTGCTCGACGTTGATCAGAACGATGGCAAACTTTTCTCCGAAAGGTTCACCGCCGCCGGTTTCAAAGGCGCGATCCCCTATTTCGCCATTTTGGTCAAATCCGGGAAAGTGGTTGAAACCCTTCTTGGATCTGTCAAGAAGAAGGAGTTCCTCGCCTTTTTGTCTAAAGCGGAAGAGAAGGAGTAGTGATGGGGAGGAGATTCGCCTCTGTCTTAGTGACAGCGATATTCATCTGTAATATCACGTCTGGCCAAGTGTCCAACCCAAGGGACTTGAGAGTGCTTTGTTTTGGAAACTCAAGCCACATCATGTTCTCGGATTTCAAGGAAGCCCTTGACACATCCTCTGTTCTTAGCCACGCGGCCTTGATTTACAACATGGAATATGTTGATCCCGACACCCCCGGAGAGTTCGCCATCTATCTTCCAGTCGCCAAGGCTTTCCCTTGTTTTATCGCCGTGAACCAGTCGGGAGACTACTTCACGAAGCTTACGGGCTTTGACGACACAGAGTCTTTGATGAGTTTTTTCAGCAAGCTGGACACTCTGACTTCCGAGCCATATTCCCATGAATCAATGGAGATTCTCTACAAGAAGTGGCTAAAGAAGGCCAAGAGGACGGAAAGGTATAATAACATGCTCGTTGCGGGAAGGTACTATGATTTCCAAGTCGGCGGAGGCTACGCTTTCCTTTCTGGAGACGTTTTGGAAAGCCGCTTGGGTTTCGCGATGACAGCGGGCATGTCTTTCAGGCAGCATGTCAGAGGAACCAGATTGTTTTTAAGCGCGGGTCCTTATTTGGACAAGCTCCCTGTAAAGGAATACAGGCTCAGGCTGCCGGTCGAGGCTGAATACTATCTTGGGAGGACATATCCGATCGACTGGAGAGTCCGAGCCGGAGGCTGGGGTGGTTATTCATTCATTCTTCCCAAGGATCCGTGTCTGAAGAATTGGGATGGTGGATTGAGCGCCTCGATCCTTGCCCAGATGGGATCATTTGACTTCTCGATAAGTTATGTTCGAGGATTGATCGACAGGGATCCTGCCGCAAAAGCCTCATCTTTCAGCAATATGATCCTCGCGAGTCTCCGATTGAGGATCGGTGACTGAAAGGCCGGAGACGGCTTAGCATTGAGAAACAATCATTTAGGTAAAGTCCCATACTTCATTTAGAAGATGGGAAAACTTGTAAGTGGCTGAATATCAGGGTTCATGTGTCTCCGACTAGATCCTTCGCATTCGCCCAGGATGACAGTCGTCGCTCAGGATGACAGTCGTCGCTCAGGATGACAGTCGTCGCTCAGGATGACAGTCGGGGCGCGGGATGGCATTAGGGGGCTCTGGCTGTTTCCTGAGGGTGCGGGATGGCGGGAGAGGCGGGGATGACGGGCTAGAGGGCAAGTACGGAATCTGAGAAGAGGGCGCCGTCGTGGATGTCGTGAGTGGAGAAGATGACGGTTGCACCGGTCTCGTGGGCAAGGCGCTGGAGGGTCTGGAGAACCATCACCCGGTTCTCGACGTCCAGGAAGGCGGTGGGCTCGTCAAGCATCAGCACATTGGCCTTGCGGGTCAGCGCGGCGGCAATGCAGGCTTTCTGGAACTCCCCGTCGCTGACACGGCTGATGTCCTTCGCCGCCAAATCTCCCAGTTCCATCATGGCTATCGCGTCGTCTATCGCCTTCTTTGAATATTCATCAAGTCTACGGAACGCTCCATATTCAGAGAGAGTCCCGGTGCGGACGAACTCCTCGACGGTGAAGCCACGGACCTTGGGGATCCTGGTCGGGACAAGGATCGCTTTGCCGCCGGTCTCGAAGGAGCCGGAGATTGGCGGCAGCAGGCCGGCGAGGGTCTTCATCAGAGTCGTCTTGCCGCTCCCGTTGCGGCCTCGCAGCATCACGCATTCGCCGTCGGTGTAGCTGAATGACAATGGCCCCGCCACCGCCGGTGGTTCGACATGCTCACCAACCGTACGACCCAGTCCCTGAGCCTGCGCCGCCGTGAGCCTGTCGAACGGTCGAAGCACACCAACAGGCTTAACCTGTCCCTGAGCCTGTCGAAGGGCCGAATACCCTATAACTATGTCGGTGGCGCGGATCATTTCTTGAGGAGGATGTAAACTATTATCGGGATGCCGATTATGGCCATCGTGCTGCCGACCGGGAGCGGCGACGGGAACATCTGGGACAGGATGTCCGCCACTAGGGACAGACCCGCGCCGACCAGGATAGAGGCGGGGATGACCTTGATGTGGACAGACGAGCCTGTGAGGGCTCTGGCGATGTGCGGGGCGACTATTCCCACGAATCCCAACGGGCCGCAGAAGGCAGTGACCGCCCCTGCCATGAGGCAGCTGCCCACCATCGAGATATTCCTTATCCTGGACGGGCTTGCCCCTGCCATGGCGGTGTACTCGTCGCCGAAGAGGGACAGGTCCAGGCCACGGTTGTTCACAAGGGCGAGCGCCAAACCGACCAGCAGGGTAATGGCCAGGATGATCAGTCCGGACGCTCCGGTTCCGATGAAACTGCCCGCCGACCAGCTGTAAAAGACCTTGAGGCTCTCGGCGTTGGCGGAATATTCAAGGATGGACGTCAGGGCCGTGAATATGAATCCCAGCATCACACCGAAGATGAGCAGTGTGGTGGCGCCCCGCGTCCTGGCGGCAACGAGTATGACTATCACGGAGGTCAGCATGGCCCCGAGGAAGGCGGCTGAGACCACGGTCAGCCCGGACAGGGCGGCCGGGAGGGAGTTCCCTATCAGGAGGGTTGCCACGGCGGCCCCGGTACCGGCTCCGGCGCTGACGCCCATTATGTGCGGGTCAGCCAGCGGATTCCTGAAAAGGCCCTGCATCTGGAGTCCGGCGAGTGACAGGGACGCGCCGGCCAGCAAGGCAGTCAACATCCGCGGCAGCCTGAGTTTCAAGAATATTACCGGGTCAGGCACACCTATTCCCGACCCGCCGGCAAGAAGGTCCGCCGTCGCCAGCGCCAGCGTGGCCGCGGCGAGAAGGGAATATGTGCGTGTCCGTTTCATCTTGGGGGATGGAAAGGCTGTTCAAAGTTAGCGATTATTGTTTGCTTATACGGCAATTTCTGACTATTTTTACCAAAATGGAATAATCCGAAACAACATCCGATATGAAAAGATCAATCATCCTGACAGCCGCGGCCGCCGCTCTCCTGCTCTGCGGCACCGCCACCGCACAACAGAAAGCCGACCCCAAGGGCGGCATCTCAGCCGACATGCTTAAAGAAATCCGCAAGGGCTATGAAGGCACCGCCTCCGACAAGGCGATCAAGAACGCCCTCAATACCACGGGCATCAACGTTCTCGCCGCCAATTCCGAGAACATCGCGATGATCGACACCCACTTCTCCGACATCGTGAAGACCAAGGGCATCACCAACCAGCTCTCATCCGGCCGCTGCTGGCTTTTCTCAGGCCTCAACGTACTGAGAGCCAAAATGATAGATAAGTACGACCTGGGAGCTTTCACCTTCTCGCAGAACTATGTGTTCTTCTATGACCAGCTCGAGAAGGCCAACCTCTTCCTCCAGGGAGTGATTGACACCAAGGACAAGGGCTTCGATGACCGTGAGGTTGACTGGCTGTTCGGCAACCCCATCGGTGACGGCGGGCAGTTCACCGGAGTTTCCAACCTCGTCATGAAATACGGCCTCGTCCCCTCAGACGTGATGCCTGAGACCTTCTGCGCCAACAACACCGGCCAGATGCGCACCCAGCTCGCCACCAAACTCCGCGAGGACGGCCTCAAGCTCCGCGACGCCAAGCCGAAGGACTGCCAGGCGATGAAGACGGAGATGCTCAAGGAGATCTACAGGATGCTGGTCCTTTGCCTCGGCGAGCCCCCGACAGAGTTCGAGTACACCATGAGGAACGCCAAGGACGAGGTCATAAGCGTCAAGACCTACACTCCCAAATCCTTCTATGAGGAATATGTGGGCGAGGACCTCAACAACGGCTACGTGATGCTGATGAACGACCCTTCAAGGGAATACGGCAAGGTCTATGAGATCGCCTATGACCGCCACGTCTATGACGGCCAGAACTGGGTCTATCTCAACGTCCCCGTCGAGACCATCAAGGAGATCGCCATCGCCTCCATCAAGGACAACACGGCTATGTACTTCTCCTGCGACGTGGGCAAGTTCAGCGACCGCCAGAAGGGTACTCTCGACCTCAAGAACTTCGACTACGGCTCCCTTTTCGGCACCGAGTTCCCGATGGACAAGAAACAGAGGATCATGACCCACGCCAGCGGCTCATCCCACGCCATGACACTCATAGCCGTGGACATCAAGGACGGCAAGCCCGTGAAGTGGATGGTGGAGAACAGCTGGGGCGCCGCCAGCGGCTACAAGGGGAACATGATAATGACCGACGAGTGGTTCAATGAATATATGTTCCGCCTTGTGGTCGAGAAAAAATATGTCCCCGAGACCCTGAAGGCCCAGCTCTCCCAGAAGCCTATCCTCCTCCCCGCCTGGGATCCCATGTTCCTTCCCGAGGAGTAGCGAGCCATATCCCCGAAGATGCCGAGCAAGATATTCCTCATTGACGGACACGCCCTCGTGTTCAAAATGTACTACGCCTTCCTGCGAAGGCCGATGGTCAACTCCAAAGGGGCTGACATGTCGATCCTCTACGGGTTCACCAAATATGTCCTGGAGCTGATCGAGCGTGAGGAGCCTGACTACCTCGCCGTGGCCTTCGACCCCCCGGGCGGTACGTTCCGCAACGAGATGTACCCCGAGTACAAGGCCAACAGGGCCGAGACTCCCCAACTCGTCATCGACGCCCTGGAGCCCCTTCAGGAGCTCTGCGGGGCCATGAATATCCCCACATTGATGATGAGGGGCTTCGAGGCCGACGACGTGATAGGCTCGATGGCGAAAAGGTGCGCCTCGGAGGGGCTGGACGTCTACATGGTCACTCCAGACAAGGACTACGGACAGCTGATCGAGGATCACATCTGGCAGCTGAAACCGGGCAAGGGTGGCGGTGAGGACGAGCTCGTCGGCGTAAAGGAGATCACGGGGAAATATGGCATCCAATTCCCCACCCAGGTCATCGACATGCTGACAATCTGCGGGGACACGGCAGACAACGTGCCCGGGGTCAAAGGCGTGGGCGAGGTTGGGGCCGGCAAACTCGTGGCCAAGTACGGATCCACTAAAGGAATATACGAGCACATCGACGAACTGCCTCCGAGGCAGAAAGCCATGTTCGAGGAGGCCAGGGATCACATTGACCTTAGCCGCGAGTTGGTCACCATCAAAACAGACATCGACGTGGATGTGGCCACGGAGGACATGAGGGTCGACAAGGCCTACGGGCCGGAACTCTCAGACCTGTTCGAGAAATACGAGTTCAACTCCCTGAAGAGGTTCCTTACCCACACCGCTGCCGCTCCTGCCAAGGAGGAAAAACAGCTGGGAATCAAGAAAGTAAGTCCTTCGGAGATTGTCGAGGCGGCGGTGAGGGCCGGGATAGTCTCGGTCATCACCGAAGGCGCCGGAAGCGGCGTCTTCGCCAAGGCCAAAAGGGTTATAATCACGGTCCCTGAGCCTGTCGATGGTTCAGCAAGCTCACCAACCGGGCCGGCGTATTTGACCGCCGAGGGAACCGCCGGGGACTTCAAGGCCGTCCTGGAGGACGGGAAGGTCGCCAAATGCGGCGAGGACCTTAAGCGTCAGATGAATGTTCTCTCGGCCGAGGGAGTCAGCCTAAAGGGCAGGCTCCATGACATCGGCCTGATGCACTACCTTATCGACCCGGAGAAGAGTCACAAGATCGACGTCCTCGCCGCCGGCCGTCTGGAGATGTCTTTGGAGACGCCCGAAGCGGAGGGTGAGGCCGTCACCGGCTCCCTGTTCGACGAGGAGCCACAGGCGGAGTCCGGCCAGGACAGAAGCCGCGAGGCGGCGATCATCCTCATGTTGAGGGACAACCTTGACAAGGAGCTCAAGGACAAAGGGTTGGACGGCCTGTACAAAGACATGGAAGAGCCTCTCCTCGGGGTCCTGTCAAGGATGGAGAGGAACGGGGTTCGGGTGGATTTAGGATCCTTGAAGGATTTCACCGACCAGCTGCGCTCCGAGATGATCCGGAGGGAGGCCAAGGTCAGGGAACTGGCCGGGGAGCCGTCACTTAACGTCTCCTCCCCGAAACAGATAGGCGAGGTTCTATTCGAGAAGATGAGGCTGTCCTCCAAGCCGAAGAAGAACGCCAACGGGACTTATTCAACCGACGAGACCACCCTGCTTGACATTGCCGACAGGCACCCTATCGTGGACGAGATCCTAGAGTTCAGGGCGGTGAAGAAGCTCCTGTCTACCTACATCGAGCCTTTCCCCTCCTACATCGACCCCGCGGACGGGAAGGTTCACACCACCTTCAACCAGGCCCTCACCGCCACAGGAAGGCTCAGCTCCTCGAACCCGAACCTTCAGAACATCCCGATCAGGACGGACCGGGGAAGGGAGATCCGCAAGGCTTTCACGCCAAGCTCCCCCGGAGGGCTGATCCTCTCGGCCGACTATTCCCAGATCGAGCTGAGGATCATGGCCCACCTGAGCTGCGACCAGCATCTGATCGGGGCGTTCAGGGAAGGGATTGATATTCACGCCGCCACGGCCTCCAAGATATTCGGGATCCCCCACGAGGAGGTCTCCTCTGACCAGCGCAGGATCGCGAAGACCGCCAACTTCGGGATAATGTACGGGATCTCCGCCTTCGGCCTCGCGCAGAGGCTGCGTGTCGGCCGTAAAGAGGCCCAGAAGATCATAGAAGACTATTTCGCGGGCTTCCCGTCCATCCTCTCTTTCATCGAGGACACCAAGGAGGCCGCCAGGGAGACCGGCTATGTCGAGACCTTGTTCGGCCGCAGGCGGTATATTCCCGAAATCAACTCCAAGAACGCCACGATCCGCGCCCTGGCTGAGAGGAACGCCGTCAACGCCCCGATCCAGGGCACCTCGGCCGACATCATCAAGCTGGCAATGATCGCGGTCGACAAGGAGATCACAGCGAGAGGGATGAGGTCCCGGATGGTTTTGCAGATCCACGATGAGCTTGTGTTCGACACCCTCCCCGAGGAGGTGGAGCCGCTCAAGGCGCTGGTTGTGGAGAAAATGGAGAATGTTGTCAAACTGAGCGTCCCGCTCACAGTCGAAAGTGACTATGGAGTCAACTGGCTTGAAGCCCATTGATGAGCTTGTAATCCTTGCGAAAGAGGGTAACGGTCTGGCTTTCACGGCCTTATGGGACCGTCACATCGACCAGCTTCGATCTTACATAAAAACCCGTTTCAAGAACATCGACGACTACGACGTGGATGACATCTGCTCCCGTAGTTTCGAGAAGGCCTTCAGGCAGATCCATAACTACGATTTCGGGAAGAGCCAGTTCTTGACATGGCTGTGCACGATAGCGAAGAACACAACCCTGGACACTCTTGAGAAGGAGAAAAGGGTCCATCCGAAGAACCAGATCGTGTACCTCGACGACGAGTCGCAAAACTCCGGGGTCGAGGGTATTCCCGACCAGGCTGAGGATGCGCTCAACACCTTGATCAAGAGCGAGTCCGAGGAGGAGAGGATAAAGTACATCGACCGTCTTCCGGAACTCTACAGGGAAGTGGCGAGAAGACGCCTGATCGACGGGATGAAATACGATGAGATCGCCGAGAGCATGGACATCGAGCTCAACACTGTCAAGACGCGAATCCGCAGGGCAAAACAGATCATCGATAAACTCAGGGCCGACGAGGAAAAGGAGGAAGAATAATGGATTTCAATCAGTTCAGGGCCGCGCTAGAGGGAATGTTCCCCGAGATTGACGGCGAGAGAGTCGAGCTTTTCCGCCGGATGGAAGGGCTCTACAAAGACTGGAACTCGAAGATCAATGTCATTTCAAGGAAGGACATGGACGGTCTCTACGACCACCATATTCTCCACTCGCTTTCGATAGCGGCCTACCTTAAGACGATGAGGCCTGATGAATATTCAATGTTGATGGAGCCAGGCAACGGGGCCACGGTCCTTGACTTGGGCACCGGAGGAGGCTTCCCCGGGATCCCGCTGGCGGTGCTGTTCCCCGAGGTCAAATTCACCCTATGCGACTCGATCCGGAAAAAGACCCTGGTGGCCTCGGAGGTGTCTAAAAGCCTTGGGCTCGAGAATGTTACAGTGGCTAACGCCAGGGCGGAGTCGCTTCCGGGAAGATTCGATTATGTCGTCTCAAGGGCGGTCGCGTCGCTCACTGACTTCTATCCCTGGGTGAAGGGGAAATATTCCAAGAGCGTCCTTTACCTCAAGGGAGGCGACTTCGCCGAGGAGCTTTCCGAAATGATGGCAAGGCATAAGATGAGAAAGGGATCCGTTTCAACCTGGGCGGT
Organism: Bacteroidales bacterium; assembly: GCA_017429765.1. Lineage (GTDB taxonomy): Bacteria > Bacteroidota > Bacteroidia > Bacteroidales > UBA932 > Cryptobacteroides. The sequence continues at coordinate 10,488 of JAFROJ010000039.1, forward strand.
GGATTCGTGGCTCACTGACAGCTATTTCAAAGGGAAATTCGTGATAAATATTTTGTAATTTTCAGCAAAAGGCTTAAATTTGCACTCCTTTTTGGAAAATTAAAAAACAAAAGATATGAAGAGAACATACCAACCCTCAAGGCGCAAGCGCGTGAACAAGCACGGATTCCGCGAGAGGATGTCCACTCCCAATGGACGCCGCGTTCTTGCCTCCCGTCGCCGCCACGGCCGCAAGAAGCTGACAGTATCATCTGAGGACAGGTGGTAATCGTCGCTTGACTTATTCGGCAGGTCCTCCAGAAGGCCTGCTTTTTTTATGCCCTGAATATGATGGAGATGGACGAGAGATACATGCGTGAGGCCCTTAAGGAGGCACGCGCCGCGCTCGATGAGGGGGAGATCCCCATCGGGGCTGTCGTCGTCTCCAGGGGAAGGATCATCGGCAAAGGTCACAACATGACCGAGAGGCTCCACGACCCCACAGCTCACGCCGAGATGATCGCCATCACTGCCGCCACGGAGGCTCTTGGCGGGAAATATCTGACAGACTGCGTGTTGTACGTCACGGTAGAGCCCTGCCCCATGTGCGCCGGAGGGCTTAACTGGGCACAGGTCGGGAAGATAGTCTATGGGGCTCCCGATCCCCGCCGGGGCTATTCCATGTTCTCCCCTTCCCTGCTCCACCCCAAGACCGAGGTGATCTCAGGCCCCCTGGCTGAGGAATGCGGCGCCTTGATGACGGTTTTTTTCAAGTCGAAGCGGTAGAATCCTTGTTTTCGGCGAGAAAAATTCTTGCTTTATCGAAAAAAGTGTTATCTTTGCAATCCCAAACGAGGGCTTAGCTCAGTTGGTTTAGAGCGCTTGCTTGACAGGCAAGAGGTCGGCAGTTCAAATCTGCCAGTCCTCACTCCTCAAAAACAGACACTTACAGGAATGTAGGTGTCTGTTTTGCTTTTTGCACTTATACCTCTATCATCCTGAACGAAGGGGGTAATGATGCAAAAAACAGTTGGTGAATGGTCGGGTTATTAGACATAAATAACACTCCAGCCACGGAAACCAGCCAATAGCGTGGCTGCAATGCGCCAAATCCCCACTCCAGCCACGAAAACCGGCCAATAGCGTGGCTGCAATGCGCGAACACCAGGGCTGTGAGGAGCGAACGGAAGTGGTAGAATAGGAATTGTGGAGTCTATAGGGGGTTGCACAGCGGCTTCGCGGCCCCACCGTTCGCTCCGGTCCAGTCCCACTCTTAACGTGCCGAGAGTGGCAGTGGTGCAAACCAAGTTGAGGGGCACAAACTTGCATCATTCCAAATGATTATGTAGATTTGTGATGTGGCATGATGCAATTCTCCGTTTTTATCATAAGGGTTAGCAACTCACTATTATACCGCCACGTGACCATGATGTTTTTTCTATCATCTATCAAGCACTGAATAATAACAAAAACAACCAGTTATGGCAAGCTACAAGAAAATCCAGGACATCAAGGATCTAGACACGAGGCTACGTGTTGTTGACAGGCTTTTGAAGCTAAGGGCACAACTGGCAGAGGAAGTCCCGGAGAAGACCGCTACAGAGACTCTGCTCATTGCAACATGGAA
>JAFROJ010000040.1 GCA_017429765.1 Bacteroidales bacterium
GCGCTCATGCTTGGGCTTGGCGGACTTGGCCAGCTCGTAGCACTTTGAATAGGCGAACTCGTGGATCTTGCTCTTGATCTCCTCATCCTCCTCGTCGTGAGGATAGTCGCGCTTGTTGACATCCGTGCCAAGCTCGCTCATGAGCTCCTTCTGGACGCGGCAGTGCCTCTTGATCTCCTCGTGGGCGAACTTGATGGCGTCGAGCATCACATCCTCGGGAACCTCCTTCATCTCACCCTCGACCATCATGATGTTCTCCTCGGTGGCGGCGACCATGAGCTCAAGGTCGGCGTTCTCCATCTCGGAGAAGGTGGGGTTGATGACGAACTCGCCGCCTATGCGGCAGACCCTGACCTCAGAGATGGGGCCCCCGAACGGAAGGTCGGAGACCGCGAGGGCGCAAGAGGCGGCCAGACCGGCGAGGGCGTCGGGCTGGATGTCCTTCTCGGCGGAGATCAGGTTGACATTGACGAAAACCTCAAGGTGGAAATCATCCGGCCACAGAGGGCGGATGGGACGGTCCACAAGGCGGGAGATGAGCACCTCGTAGTCCGAGGGGCGGCTCTCACGCTTGAGGAAACCTCCGGGGAAACGTCCCGCGGAGTAGTATTTCTCCCTGTAATCGACTGTGAGGGGCATGAAGTCGGTCCCCTCTTTAACTTCCTTCGCGCAGGTGACAGTGGCGAGGAGCATCGTGCCTCCCATCTTGACCACCGCGGAGCCGGCCGCCTGCTTGGCGAGTTTGCCGGTCTCGATTTCGATTATCCGGCCGTCGGATAATTCGATCTTCTTAGTAATGACGTTCATTTAACTGCTTTTACCGCTGATTCTAAAAAATAAAGGGATGGCCGCAATGAGCGCGCCAATCCCTTTGTCTGTTCCTATCGTATGATTATCGACGGAGACCGAGCTCCTTGATAATGGTTCTGTATCTTTCGATGTCCGTCTTCTGGAGATAATCCAGAACCTGACGTCTCTTACCCACGAGGCGGAGAAGGGAACGGCGTGTGACATTGTCCTTCTTGTTCTTCTTCAGATGCTCCGTGAGGTGATTGATACGGTAGGAAAATAAAGCAACTTGACTCTCAGGCGAGCCGGTGTCCGTATTAGACTTCCCGTACTTTGCGAAAATCTCTTGCTTCTTGTCGGCTTGTAAATACTCTGCCATTTCGCAAAAAATAATAATAAAAAACTAAACCAATTGACTTCCCGCACCATGCGAAAAGCCCGCGAATATACCTATATTTTTCAGAGAATCAAAATATTCTGATTTTTCTTACCTCTTTTTCCTTAAATAGTTATTTTTGTCCAGACAAGACAACTGTGACTTATGAATAGTGTTTCCCGGCAATTATTGAGGGCGGTTCTGATCTCTTCCGCCATTCTGTCAGGCTTTGTGGCGGCTTACGCCCAAGATTACCGTTGTAACCTGCCCTGGGGGGATTTCTCAGACAAGACAGACCACCATGTCGTGATCGCCGCCGGCACTCCTGACCTTTACAACGGCCACCCGACCACGGTCCTTCTGGACGACAACAAGACAATGATCTGCACCTGGTCCAAGAACCACGGAGGCCCCGCGGACTTCCTGGGTTTCAGCCATGACGGCGGCCTGACCTGGGAGAATGTCGAGGCCCCGAGCCAGTGGAAAGGGATGATCAACTGCCCCAGTATCTACAAGTTGACGGACAAGACCGGCAAACAGCGCCTCTTCGTGTTCGCCCAGTTGGAGGTTGGCTCGGCCTACAGGAACATGGTATATTCCTACAGCGAGGACGGAGGCAAGACCTGGAGCGAGATGGTCAATCTCAAGAAGCCCTGCATCATGGCTTTCACCTCGATAATCCGCCTGAAGAACGGGGATTATCTTGGCATGTACCACCGGGGCAATTCCGACAAGGACCGGGCCCCGCTGAAGATCTGGCAGTCAGTCTCCCATGACGGAGGGCTGACCTGGGACGAGTCCCGACTTGTCGGAGAGTTCCCGGACAAGTCCCCCTGCGAGCCTTGCGTCCTGCGCTCCCCCGACGGGAAAGTCCTTCTGTGCCTCGCCAGGGAGAACCAGCGCAAGGGATGCTCCCTCAGGATGACCTCCAGGGACGAGGGCCAGACCTGGACCCCTCTCACCGAGACTCCCTGGGGCCTCACCGGCGACAGGCACATGGCGATGTACCTGCCTGACGGAAGGATCATCTGCGTGTTCAGGGACATGGCCCCGAACAGCCCCACCAAAGGGCATTTCGTGGCCTGGGTCGGGACTTGGGACGACATAATGGACACCCGTTCCGGCCAGTACAGGGTCAAACTCCTTCACAATTACTCGGGTGTCGACTGCGGCTACCCCGGACTGGAGACGCTGCCGGACGGGACAATAGTCGCCACCACATATGTCAAGTACAATCCCGGACCGGAGAAGCACTCCGTCGTGTCGGTCCGCTTCAAAATCGAGGAACTGGACGCCCTATTCAAGAAATGACGCGTTTTTGACTCATTTTTATTAAATTCGCAAAACACACATAACGACTAAAACCACAACACCATGAAGATATTCAAGACTATCTTGGCCGCGACGGCGATACTCATCGGCTCTTCCGCCCTCGCGCAGACCTACACACCATCTGAAGAGAACCTTCAGGCCCGTAAGGAATTCGTGAACGAGCGTTTCGGGATATTCCTCCACTGGGGCATCTACGCCTCCTATGCCCAGGGCGAGTGGTACCTCAACAACGGCAAACTCAACAAGAACGAGTACGCGAAGGCCGCCAGCGGCTTCTACCCCGCCAAGTACAACGCCAGCGAGTGGGCCAAGGCCTTCAAGGACGCCGGCGCGGGCTATGTCACCATCACCTCCCGCCACCACGACGGCTTCTCGATGTTCGACACCAAAGCCTCTGATTATAACATAGTCAAGGCCACCCCCTACGGGAAGGATGTGATCAAGGACCTCGACGAGGCCTTGCTGAAGGAAGGGCTGAACCTCCATTTCTACTACTCCATCCTGGACTGGGACAGGGAGGACTTCCCCATTGGCCGCAGCGGGCGTGACTCCGGCCGCAAGGGTGACCGGCAGGACTACAACCACTATTTCAATTTCATGAAGGCCCAGGTCAAGGAGCTGCTGACCCAGTACCACACCAAGGCTCTGTGGTTCGACGGCTACTGGGACCACAGCAAGGACGAGGTTCCCTTCGACTGGAGGATGCCTGAGTTCTACGACTACATCCATTCAATCAAGTCGGAGTGCCTCGTCGGGAACAACCACCACAGGCTTCCTATCGAGGGCGAGGACTTCGTGATGTACGAGAAGGACCTTCCCGGCCAGAACACGACAGGTTTCTCCGAGGGTCAGGAGGTCAGCGAGACTCTCCCGATGGAGATGTGCCAGACCATGAACCACTCGTGGGGATATTCAGTGAAGGACCAGGACTACAAATCCACCGACCAGCTGATCCAACTTCTCGCCACCTGCGTCTCGATGGACTGCAACTTACTTCTGAATATCGGGCCCCAGGCCGACGGAAGGCTGCCCGACGCGGCTCTCGAGCGCCTCAAGGGCATCGGCGAATGGATGAAGGTCAACGGCGAGTCCATCAAGGGCTGCGGCCCCGGCCCGGTCGAGAAGCAGGAATGGGGAGTCTCCACCGCCCCGATCGAAGGCGGCAAGACTTTCTATCTCCATGTGTTCAAGTCCCCCGGCGCCGTGATTGAGATCCCCACGGCCAAGAAGACCAGGATCAAGAGCGTCACCGCCCTTGCCGACGGCTCGGCCCTCGCCATAAAGAAAGTCGGCGAGAGGCTCTTCATCACCCTGCCCGCCGACATCCAGGACGGCTCTGACTACGTCATCGCCGTGACCGCCAAGTAATTCCGTTCCGGAATATTCTTTTACACTCCGCCGAAGGCGCTGTAGCCGCCATCTACGGGGATGATCACACCCGTCACGAAAGAGGAGATATCGCTCAACAGATAGAGCATGGCCCCCACGAGATCCTCCGGCTCACCGAACTTGTGGGTGGGGGTGTTGGCTATGATCTTCTCGCCTCTCGGCTTCAGGGCCCCTGTCTTCTCGTCGGTGAGCAGGAAGCGGTTCTGGTCCGTTAGGAAGAAGCCGGGGGCGATGGCGTTGCAACGGATCCCCGTCTGGGCCACGTGGACGGCGAACCACTGGGTGAAGTTGTTGATCGCTCCCTTAGCCGCCGAATATGCCGGAATCTTTGTCAGGGGACGGATCGAGTTCATCGAGGAGATGTTCAGGACATTCCCCTTGCCAGCCTCGAGCATGTCCTTGGTGAAGACCATCGTGGCCAGCAGGGTGCCTTTGAAATTGAGGTCGAAGACCTGGTCGAAACCGGAGAGGTCAAGACCGTAGAATGTGTCCGCCAGGTCGTCACCGGGACTCATCTGCTCGATCTTGCAGGTGGCCTTGGGGGAGTTTCCTCCGGCGCAGTTGATGAGGATGTCCACCTTGCCCAGTTTCTCGTGGACGATCTCGAGGGCGTTCTCCAGGGCGGCCTTGTCGAGGGTGCTGGCGGAGATTCCCACACACTTGACGCCGAACTCTTTGGCGATGGCCTCGCCCTTGGCGGGATTGTCGGCGCTGCGGCTGATCACGGCGATGTTGACTCCAGCCTCGGCCAAGCCTCTGGTCAGGGCGGTGCCGATCACTCCGAACCCGCCCGTAATCACACAATTACGACCCTTCAGGTCATCAAATGAACATTTCATATCTCTTGTCTTTTATACTCTTTTATTGCTCTTTCCCGGCGGGCAGGTGGTCTCCTTGAAACCACTGCCACCC
>JAFROJ010000041.1 GCA_017429765.1 Bacteroidales bacterium
AAAAATAATGCCGAATCTCTATCTGCCAAACGCACTTACCCACAAGGAAAGTGCTTCTTTTGGTCTGACCGAACTTTAGAAAAGTATGTTAAACGCCTGAGAAATCGGGCAATAAACGAATATTATTTACGAATGAAACGATTCATTCTTCTCGCGGCACTGGCCGCTGTCGCGCTGTCCGCCATCTCGTGCGGGAAGGCTGGAAATGGTGAGTCCGCCGCGTCCAAGGCGATGTCGATCCTGAAAGATCCCGCCTCTAAGAAGATCCTCGTGGCCGCCCACAGAGGGGATTGGCGAAACTATCCCGAGAACTCGATTCCCGCCATCGAGTCGCTCATCAAGATGGGTGTCGACATGATGGAACTGGATGTGAAGATGACTTCCGACGGTGTGCTGGTGGTCTGCCACGACCAGACTGTGGATCGTACCACCAACGGCAAGGGGCTGATCTCAACTTACACTCTGGATTCGCTCAAGACACTGAGACTCAAGAGGTCGCATGGTGTCACAACGGACTCTTTGAGGATGCCTACCCTGAAGGAGGCCCTGCTTGTCTGCAAGGACAAGATCCTGGTCAATGTGGATCAGGGAGGCAAATGGCTCCCGGAGGTGCTCGAGGTGGCCAGAGAGGTTGGTTGCGTCGACCAGATCATATTCAAGACCAGCGGAGCCAGGGAGGCGACCGCCGCTCCCATGCGGGCCTGCGGGGAGGCCGGGGTAGTCTACATGCCAGTCGTCTCTGTCTCGAAGGATGGAGCTTCCCCGACAATCGACTCCTACCTGGATGGCGGGGAGATGCCGCTCATTTTCGAGGTCTGTTTTTCAAAGGATTCCCCCGAGACCGAGGCCTATCTGAAGGCGCTTCAGGAGGCCGGCTCTAAGGTCTGGGTCAACTCGATCTGGGGTTCCCTCTGCGGCTATCTCGACGACGACAGGGCGTTCCAAAGCCCCGAGGAGGCCGAAGCCGCCTACGGAAGACTTGTCGATCTGGGATTCAAGGTGTTCCAGAGTGATCGTCCGGAGTACCTGCTCGACTATCTGAGGAAGAGGGGACTACACGATTAGTTCAAGGCTTTCGCCAGCGCGTCCCAATGCTCGGCGGACATTCTCCCGGGCGTGAACAGGCATATTCCGGCGGCCCCGTTATCGAGGGAGCCGCGGACGGCCGTCTCCATCTCCGAAGGCAGGAGCCCGGAATCCTCGGGATCGACGACCTTGTCCTTATTCCTCCAGTCAGGGCAGATGAACAGGCCGCTCATCACCGGCACGCCGGCCGGGGCGGACTCGGCCTCCTCCCTGACTATGGTGGCGAGCCATTCGGGTCCCTCCATGTAGAAGTCGTTGTAATTCATGGGGAAGAGCATGTCCACATTCCACTTGCTCCACTCCTGGCGGACCATCCAATAGGCGTGTGACATGGGGCCGGGGAAGACATCGGCGCTCACTTTCTTGCCCTTCGAATGGACGGCGTCGACTATGGCGTTCACCAGATTGGTGACCTTGTCGCAGCGGAACTGGGCCCACTCCTTGACCTTGGAGGGATCCTCGACTTCCCTGATGTCGATGCCCGTCAGCTCCTTGAATTCGGCCACGCAGTCGTCGCAGTAGCAGTAATCGGCCGGGGCATATTCCTCGGTCATGTCAAGCCCGTATTTCTCCCAGAGGCCGCGGGAGAGGATGACGTCGGCGTAGCGGATATAGTCCAGCTGGACATAGTCCACATCCGGGAGCCCGGCGATCTCGGAATAAACCCCCACAAGATAATCCCTCACATCGGGATCTGCGGGGTCAAGAGTCTTGTAATAAGAGACATAGGGGGGATTCTCGTCAGAGGGCTGGCCGAGTCTGTTGACAGTGTACCATTCGTGGGGCATGTCGCCGCGGGTCATAGCCCCGATCCAGGCGTGATACTCCAGACCCTCGGCATGGGCCCTGGCCGACGCCTCCCTGACAAGCTCGACGTCGCCGCTACCCATACAGACTCCCACGACACCCTTCGATTTCCAGAAACGGTATTTCTCAGAGAGTTCCTCCATATTCGTTTTGGAGTTTATCCCTTCCCAGACGTAGACAGGGGCCTGGGATTTATTCCCGGCGCAGGCGCAAAGGCAGAGTGCGGTCGCCAAGGCGAGCGTGAGATGGCAGATTTTCATGTGGAATCAAATTTTCTGTAAATATATCACCTTTTTACGAATTTTTGCTATCTTTGCATCCGCAATCGCGGGAACAGGGGCGTAGCTCAGTCGGTTCAGAGCGCTTCAGTCACATTGAAGAGGTCATCGGTTCGAGCCCGATCGTCCCTACAGTAAGTCAACATCGCGTTGATATCTGGATGTAGCGCAGTTGGTAGCGCACCTGGTTAGGGACCAGGAGGTCGCTGGTTCAAGTCCAGTCATCCAGACCAAGGGTATGGCAGAAATCCTTTCCGTCATGCCCTTTCTACAATCTGGTGAGTTGTCCGAGTGGTTTAAGGAGCCTGCCTCGAAAACAGGTGTACGGCAACGTACCGGGGGTTCGAATCCCTCACTCACCGCAAAGTGACGAAAAGAATCCGCGCCGAGCTTGCTTGAGCGCGGATTCTTTTTGGTCATGTTGAGCTGACCCTTATTTCTTGGACTGGTTTAACAATATGTCATTCTCATCGGCTCAATGGGGACTGCGTCCCCAGCCGCCGGGGCTAACCCCGCGAAG
>JAFROJ010000042.1 GCA_017429765.1 Bacteroidales bacterium
CAGGATGAAGCTCGCAAGGAATTCAAACTTTGCAGATGTGTTGTCTTCCATACTTCAAAGGTAAGGTCTTTTGATACACAAACCTACCTTCAAGTATATGTTTATGTCACATTATGCCACGGAAGTTTGCAAGTGTCCCGATTATCTTTGAAATCTCGCTTTTTAATGTCGCTGTTGATGGAAGTGACTTGAGACGTTGGAGAACAAGGCTCATCACCCCAAAGAAGTACCGCTGGAAATCTAAATTGTTGGAATTCAGTTGGAAAATATTAAATCGTGCCGTTTCTGTGACCAAGTCCTCAATGTTTTGGATTCTGCAATCACGATTAAACATCACATGGAACAACTCGAGTTTAATATCGCTTGTTCTGACATTATCAGACGATGCGATGAAGAAAATGGGGTATCCCTCCGAAGAGCAACCAACTTTGTGTGGGCTGTCATCATTAACAGGGATAACAGGATAGGAGCCATCTTGCCTTTCTTGATTGAGTAGTGCAAGAAAGCTATTAAACAATGTGTTGTCTTGAATATCAGTCCTCATCATCTTCCAATGCTGAATTTAATGCAATGTAGTCTGTGCCTAATTTTTCCGGATAGTAGATCGTAAAGTTGCAAGCAATCTTGTTACCGTTGAAGCCGGGGTCAACAATACGATAATGATGGATCTGGAAACAAATAGTGTCTTCGGCCTTGAAATAAATGTCGCCAGGGTAAACCCAATCTGGAGAATGGCCTTGCATTAAATTGGCGGGTTTTCCGTTGGGAATTCTATGGCTTCTCATATCATTACCTTTGGCGGCATAAGCTATGTCGTATAACCGAATATGATCTATCTTTCCCTGTTCTTGAAGATATCGTAGATATTGTATAGTCACTAGCTTTCTCGTTATAAGAGGCACCTCATTATAGCGAATTCTCTTGAAAAACTCGATAAACGACTCGATATCCACTTTGATATAACGATGGTTACGAGCAAGGTTTCCATCATAATCTTCGCAGAGAATAAAACGATCCACGGGGATTCGCTCAAGCATGTAATCGATTTCACGGGTGTTGGCCTCAAAGTTGTCGAGGGTTCGCAACTGCCTCCAGCCGATTAGTTTATCCCTAACAAGTTTTGTTGAAAGAATATTTGACCTCGTTGGATTCAAGCGATTGGTTAAAACCATAGCTTTTGCCATTTTGGTAAACTCGGCCACGGACGAACACTGCTTAAGATTCTTGCGAAGCATTTCTTCGTGATCCACATAATCAATATACTCCGTTTTACTTTTTGCAGAGACATAGATTCGACAAACATCCGCATACTTTAACTTATAACCGAAGAAGCGACAGCGTTGTTCGATAGTGTCTGCATTAGATTTCCCCTTTGTCGTTCTGGGCATATATGTCATTGAGAGCTTTTCTACCGTAAAACCTCGATTGAGCATATCCGCACCGACAAGAATGTGCGCAGGGGCTTCTTCCCAATCAATATCTCCTCTTTCAACATAGAAAGAGGAGGGGCCATCGCCTTGGACAAGTCGAATATGCGTTAATATCATAACTTTGTCTAGAACGGCAATAACCTCTTCAAAGGAAGGACGATTGTTTACATACTTAGAAATGGATTCATATGCTTCATGAAGGCTCGAAACGAACATCGTGTATGATGGATCGTTATGAGGAGAAGTAATTCGATCAATCCAGTTATTAATCTTAGCGGAAGTCCAACGACAGAATTTTTCATTCGACTCTCGGCTACCATCAACATGAATCATCATTGAGAGGAATTTCACATCCTTCTTGATAAAAACTTTAATGGCGACACTGATCAAGAACTCTTTCAAAGACAATTCTAACGACTTCGGCATCGTCCGAAGTGGATTCCTTTCTTTGTGATAGAGATCATCCTCTTTAATGGTCTCAACAAAATTCCGTTCTTTGTTCTTAAAGAAAAACAATCCACCCGTATAATCATCACCTGGTGTTAAGACCGTATGATACTCCGGGGCTAAGATATCGTTGCTATCAATGAGGAAGGCTGCTTGGGGAGTAGCAGTATACTGCACATATGAATGACAGTCAAAACTCTTGCGTAGTTTAAGAATACTTGCATAGGTGCTGCTAAACTCATCCTCCTCCCAGTCTTCTTTTCGTGTATTCTTCCTCGCATATGTATTAAAACTGGATTGGTCCGCTTCGTCATCGATTATCAGAATAGCCTTGTCTTTTACAAGCGGAGCAAGTGTGGTGCTTTGAAAAATATCTGCTAGCGTTCCAATGTGCTGGTAATGCTTGAGGATAGGGAACATCAATACGCATCCATCGAGAAGTATGAAATTGCGAATACGGCTGATATCTGGTAATGAATTCTCCAGGCAGTCCTCAAATAAAGTAAAACTTGTATAATCGCCATCGATGCGGAAATTCGATTTAAGGCGATCGTATGTTTGCTTCTGAAGATTGGTCTTTGTGCCGGTGAGATAAATAATAATTTTGAATCCGTTGTCCGCAGCCAATTCAGAAAGAACAGTGAAAGACATCGTTTTCCCGCTCTGAACATAGCCAACGGCGATGTTGGTTCTAGACCCCTCCTCACCAGGAAATTTGCACCTGCTCAAAATCTGGCAAGCTTCAGAAAGGACGGTCTCTTTGCTCCTTTCACTTATGGGCAAAGAATTAACTAACCTTAGAGTTCTTGGACCAATGTATGGAATATGAGCTTGCTCCTCCGATGGAGTCGCAGGAGGGAGTATTGTTAATATCTCAGTCGCCATTAAATCTGCCCGATTAGTTTATTAAACATGTTGCGGAAGACATTACCACTTTCATCTCCAGCATTCATTAACGCTAGTTCTGCAGAGACCATTGCCTTGATAAATGTGGCCACAGGAAGATATCCATCTTCGGATTTAAAATCGCCGGCAAATCGCTCAAAATACTTATGTCGGAGATTAAATTGAGTCTTATAACTATCGTTCCCTAGTTTAACCAAATCGTATAGCCACCCAGCATCAGCGCCTTTAACATGGCCAAGTTCAAGTTCAAAATCATACCCGTCTATAGTAATCTGGGTATGAATAGGGTTGGCCATCTGCTCTGCCGCCTTGGGCTCTTCTGGCTCTGGCGTAGTCAAAATGGGAATTTCTTCAACCTTATCTTGTGTTGAATTAGGTGGTGCAATTATTGGCTTCGGCTCCGGTTTAGTTCTTATAGGGGTCTTTGATGTCGTCACAACTGGCCGATTAAAGGTTTCAACCAAGGTTTCGGTTAAACTTTTGGCTACCTTTGGCGTTGCCGGATCTGTTCCCTTTTTGAAATTCTGAGCCTGTCGGAAAATTCTGAAAGAGGTGTCTTTTTCAAGATCCTCTGCGAGATATTTAATAAACATCTCAAACTCATCTCCTTCCGTGAAAGAATTCTTCGTGAAACTAACATGGAATCCTTCTAATTCGAGTTCCCCAAATATTCTTTTAAACTGAGGGGATCCTGGCTCTCCACACAGACATTTGGGCCTGTATCTATCTTCATAACTGGAGCCGATGACGCGCCCTCTTCGGAAAAGCAAGAAGCCGTTATCGGTAGATGTACTCATTGTCTCTAGGACTCCAATAAATCCCTTAACATGATACGAGCCCGCATCAAACTTGATGTCTTTTTTCCAATAAATAGGTTCTCCATCGGGATTCTCGTAATAAGGGGCCTTGAGAATTTTTAATTCCGTTACCTCTTGGAGTTCTTCGTTAACAAATAAATCTAATATTCCCTCGCGAATATACTTGGAATAAATGCTAGCTAGATGTTTCTTTATTCCCGTAATTTGTCTTGAGGATGGCTTATTCTGAGAAAGGTTCTGCAGGGTAATAAGGGTATAGTGCTCATCTTTGTATGCGGGTTCTATCTTTACATCAAGTTGCAGTTTCTCTTTTTGAACAACGTCTTCGAGATCAAATACCAGCGTTTTTTTATAAGGTTCGCCATAAGCAGACGTCTCCACCGTCCATAGGTTTGAAAGCCAAATTGATGAAACTTTCATACCCATTCCAAACTCATTCAATCCACTTGCATCGAGCGGAATGTTTGCAAGTTCGAATGCATTCTCATAGTACTTTTCAGAAATACCAAATGCATTATCCTTGATCGTAATAATGCCTCTGTCTGGATCTATGTCTATCTTGACCGTAAGTTTGTGGTTCTCGTTCAAAGAAGAAAGCAACTCTTGATTATCGACATAACTCTGAATAGAATTATCGACATACTCCGCCAAGGCATTATGGACCTTGTTATTGATGTACCTAAATGCCGAGTAGACTAAAGGCTTTGTAGCAATAGAAACGGATGCATTCATAGATTCAGCAAGCATTGAGCGATAGTTTCAACAATTCTCACATTCACAGCATTGCCAAGAGCCTCTGATGCTCTTGTGAGAGAAAGAGGATAATTGGGGCGAGTTGTGTCCAAATGAAGTTCCTCCATACCTTGTAGGGCGGAGGCTTCTTTTAATGATAGGTAGCGACCGTGGTCTGGCTCATCCTTCGTGAGGATGCTTTCCGGGAGTTTAACCCATGGGAAAATAGGTGTTTGCGTCCCGACTAAATTAAGAGCAGGAGAGAACGTGGGCATTTTTACTCTTATGCCAGAAGCGCGGAACTGGACAATCTTATCTTCGATAGTAGGAACTGCCGTTCCGCAGTTCCATTCTAACTTTAAATGACTATTATCAAAACCTTTCACCTTTTTAAGCCAAGGAGTCAACCATTTTTTATGTTTCTTATAGAATTCTCGATTCTGACTTATATATCTTTTTTTCCATTGTGGGAATTCTATACTAACTCGAGTCTGAGCATAATTCGGCAAGCAAAGAAGGCATTCCTCGATTGAGTTACCACTTATTCTATTGCCGAGTTTACCCTTTTTCCCAATTAACTCATCAATGCCCTGATATGCGGGTGCGAGCCCTTCAAAACTATATGTCGCGCCAAATTCCATTGCCCAGATGGGGAATGAAGGAATAGGGTCTCCGCTTGCGATCACATTGTTGATGAATTCTTGCCAAACGGATAGTTGGTATCTTGTATCCGGCTTCAGTTTAGTTATAGACGTGTCATTCTCGTCAATAATGCTTCTGATATCACAGACTTCGTGTGTTGGAGTAGGAAAACGGAAGTTACCTAAACCACCAAGATCTTGTCTAGCAGCAACGATATATATCCTCTTTCTATGCTGAGGAATTCCAAATTCATGAGGGGAAAGGATAGTCTCGTCTACTTCATATTCAAGGTCGTCATGAAGAATATGATAAATAACATCCCATGTGTGCCCGTTATCATGTCCCTTAAGATTTGCCACATTCTCTAAAAAGACATATCTCGGCTTATGATAACGAATGATTTCTGCAATATAATAAAAGAGATTCCCTCGATTCTTATCATCATTGAAGCCTTGTCTTTTTCCGGCTTGACTAAACGGCTGGCAAGGAAAACCGCCACATAGAATATCATGTGTTGGGATATCTTCAGGAGCAATCTGGGTAATATCTCCAAAGATCGGTGTGCCCGGGAAACTCTCCTGATATAATCGTCTCAAATCGTCTTTAATCTCAGAAGCAAACACGCATTGGCAACCAAGATGAGATAAAGCCAGGTGAAAACCACCGAGCCCGGCAAAAAGATCTATGAACCTTAAAGGCATAATAATAGTTGCACAATCTCATACAACAAGCATGGGGGACATAAATCTGTCCCCTGGCTAAGTTGTTCGATTGTATATAATAGTTCAACTAAGTGTCAGACAACAAATTTAACGATTTTTGTTATTCTAACCTAATGAGAGGGCGCTGTTTTAAATCTGGCAAACACTTGGAACTCGTTCCGATTCAGGAAGGAAAGAGAACAATCCCTATTGGAAGAGGTGAAATCCCTCTGACCTTTCTCCCTTTAATCTCTACCAACAGATGTGAATCTCCACACACCTGTTAGAAGGCCCCGAAAAGGCGATTTTGATACACTTTTTGTCACACTAGAAACGAAAAATCCCTCACAGAACGCTCTGTAAGGGATTTTTGCGGAGAGGACGAGATTCGAACTCGTGGTACGCTTGAGACGTACGTCGGTTTAGCAAACCGGTGGTTTCAGCCACTCACCCACCTCTCCGGGAGTTTGGACTGAAGGTTTTGTCAAACCTTTGTTTTTGGTCCGGACTGCAAAGATACAAAAATTAATTATTATGCAACATCCTTTCGGAAAGTTATCTTCTTCGGGACGAAATTCATCAAATCTAGAAATCGCCACTTTTCTATAATCGCATGTGGCTGGAGACATTTCCATATTGATAATCAATAACTTAAATGATTTCCCGTCCCCGAAATCGAATATGGCAAATCACGTAATCTGTTGAATATCAAGGGAAAACCGTCTCCGGCCATTGTATCGTCCTGAAATAAGTTTACTTGATCTGACTACGCCTTCTTCTTCGGCACGAAATTCACCAACCCGACGCCGGTGAAGACCAGGATGGTGGCGATGACCTTGAGGGTGGTGATGTGGTCGAGGCCGAGGGCCAGGGCGATGACCATGGCGATGACGGGCTGGACGTAGGTGTACATGCAGACGACGACGGGGCGGAGGCGTTTCTGGCCGAATGGGATGAGGAAATAGGCGACGAAGGTGGCGAAGAAGACGACAAAAACGACTTGCCACATCACGTCGACCGGCACGGCGGCGAGGCTGGAGGCCCCGAACGCGCCAAAAGCGAAGGGCAGGGCCATCAGGGAGGAGAAGAGGAACATCCACTTCATGAAAGTCACGACGGAATATTTCTGGATGAGGGGTTTGAATATTCCCACGTAGGAGGCGAAGCAGAGGGTGTTGACGACCATCCCGAGAAGGCCCCAGATGGAGGTGGAGTCGGCGCCGGAACGTATTGACACGCAATTGAATATCAAAATCATCACGCCGACGAGGCTGAGGGCGATGCCGGCTATTCCGCTCCAGGTGATCCGCTCTTTGATGACGATCGCCGAGATGATGAGGGTCATGATCGGGCTGAGGGTACTCATGATCGAGGCGTCGATGGCGGTGGTCTTGGTGATGGCCCAGAGGAAGGAAATCTGGGTCAGGTAGAGGCCGAGGAAAGACGCGAGGGCGACTTTCCACACGTCCCGTCTCTCAATTCGCTCGCCGGAGGAGGTGAACAGGGACAATATCCAGAAAAGGACTGTCGCCCCGAAGGAGCGGAAGCAGAAGAGAGCCATCGGGGTAATGTTCCCGTCGAGGGCTATACTCTTGCAACTGACTATGTTAAACCCGAATATGGCGTAGGCGGCGAAGCACGCCAGATTGCCCGTCAGGGCGCCGTTCCTCTCCATAGTCAGCTGTCCAGGAACACTTTGCCGATTTCCTCCAACTTGGCGCCGAAGACGGTCTTGAAGATGGGGGCGAGGGCCGAGGGGGCGCCTTCGAGGTGGAAGGTGATTTGGGTGTGAGTGAGGCTCGCCCCGGGAGCGAGGGCGGCTCCGGGAGAGGAGGTCTCGATCTCGTAGAAGGGGCCCATCAACTCGCCGGTCTCGGTGGGGCCGTCGTTGTAGGAGTTTATGACGTCGCCGCAGAAGGGGTCGTCCTGGGGGCCCCACTGGCCGTTGACATAGTCGGCGGGACCTTCGGGGACGGTGTATTTAAGGATATTCAGGACTCCGGCCTCACTGTCGTAACTGCCGCAGAGGTCCCTGGCGGAGCCGGCGGGCAGGCCGATTTTGGCGCGGTAGGCCCCGTCGATCCGGAAATAGACCATCCCGTCGCCGACGACGAGGCGGTCGGAAGGTACTTTCCCGAAATACTCATCATTGACAGGCTTGCCCGTACAATCCTTGTTGAAAGGGATGAATACGGTTGTCGTCGGGGTCGGTGGATACATCCCGAGCAGCCAGACCGAGGGCATCCCGGTCTCCTTGGTCCACGGGGTGGAGCCGAGGTTAAAGAGGGTGTTGGCGGTGCTGTAGGCGACGGCGCTTACCCCTTCCGGCAGGCTGATTCCCAACGACTTACGAATAGCTTCCCTGTCCAGGAGCGTCACCTCTCTTCGGACCCCGATCCTGAACTCGACGCCCGAGGCGTTTGTCAGCGTGGTCTCTTTCGTGAATATGGCCTCCCCGGGAGTGGCGGACTCGACCTCGAAGGGCTCGGAGTCTATGAAGGCCGGCACATCCCAGTTGGCGAATATCTGCTCGTCTCCAGGCTTGAAATACCACGAGAAGGGGCCTCCCTCGGGGCCTATCCAGAAGCGTTCCTCGCCGCCGAAGGGGTTGAACTGAGGGTTGACAAAACCCTCGGCGACAGCCTTGTGGTTGATCCAGCCGAAACTCCGGCCTTCCGGCCCGTCCGCGGTGGAGGTCATCACCCTCCCCTGGTACGCCGGCACAAGAAGAACCCTCCCCTGCCCGTCTTTACCGATAAGTTCGAGCACGCCGATATTCCTTGAGGCGAACAATTCCAGATCCCGACCGTATGTGTTCATTCTGAAGTCCATCTTATTGGCGCGAAAATAATAAAGACCTGTCGGAAAATGATTATCTTTGAGAAGTAAAAACACATAAATATGAATATCCGGATTCTTCCTAAAACAATCGCCGCGACTATTCTCGCGACCATTCTTCTATCCCTGTCATTATCCGCCCAGGAGACGCCGAACAGGCACGCGGTGCCGGGACACAGGTATCTTAAGGAGTATTGGAATCAGTCTGAGTTGTACCTGGAACATCAGGCTTACTACATGCTCGACCTGGCCGACAAGGCCTTGAACGAGAACCCTCCGGCGACCAAGATAAACCGTGAGAGGGAGATGGCCCTGCTGATGATCGACGCGGTCACCCACGAGCCGAAGCCCATGGAGAACCCTGCGGTCAAGGAGTTCCTAGCCAAGAGGATGAACCATGTCCTGGAGGATCTCGGCAAACCTCTCAAGGGGAGGAAGGCGTTGAGGATCTATAAGTTATACAATTGCGGAATCCTTTTCCGCACCCGGGACCTGACTGTCGCGGTGGACATCAACGGGCGGGACGGAGTCTTGATTCCGGACGAGATCATGGAGAAGATCGTGGACCACATTGACATCCTCTTCCTAACCCACAACCACGGGGACCACTTCGATCACCATGTCAGGGATTTCTGCCACAAGAGAAGGATCCCAATCTACGCCACCGACGAGATATTCCAGAACGACATCCAGGTCAACCACATCTGGAAAGACGAGCCTTACGCTTTCGACATCGACCTCCCGAAAGGCAAGCTCGGCGTCAATGTCCTTCCGGGCCATCAGGAGCCCCTGAAGAACAACATCTGGGTAGTGACATTGCCGAACGGGAAGGTGGTCGCGGCTATGGGTGACCAGTGGGCCGGCGAGAGGAAAGACCTTGACTGGCTGAAGGATATCCATAAAAAACTCCCGAGGATCGATGTCCTCTCCATGGATTGCTGGATCCACGATTTCGACGAGCATCTGGCCGACTTCAACCCGAGGCTCCTGGTCTCCCAGCACGAGAACGAGATCGGTGCCCACGGCATAGACCACCGCGAGGCCTTCTGGATGACCATGTACAAGAACAGGAATTTCAACACAATGACCGCCACTATCCCTTGGGTCCTGATGGCCTGGGGAGAATGGTACGACTACAAATAATCCGATGAGGCGCAGATCTTTCATCAAGGGGATGGCGGCGGCCGGAGCGTCCGCCCTGGTACCCTCGGGAATAACCGCGGCCCTGTCCTCATGCTCAACCGGTTCCAAGGAATCGCCGGGATTCGACGAGGTGATCGACCGGAGCGGAACCTGGAGCATCAAGTACAGCAGGGCGACCGACGGGGAGATCCCGATGTGGATAGCGGACATGGACTTCCGGACGGATCCTATTGTCAGTGAGGCGCTCAGGAGGCGGCTCGACAGGGATGTGATGGGTTACACCCGCACTCCCCCGGAGTTTCCCGAGACCGTGGCCGAATGGGAGAAGAACCAGCACGGCTACGATGTGGATCCCGAATATGTCGGCTACGCCCCCGGGGTGATCACTTCCATCAACCAGGCCTACCTGACGTTCACCGAGCCGGGCGACAAGATCATAGTCCAGCCGCCGGTTTACGACCATTTCAAACTGTACATCGAACGCCTCGGCAGGGTGGCGGTGGACAATCCGTTAATACACGACGGGAACGGCCATTACAGGATGGACTTCGAGGGGCTTGAGAGACTGTTCGACGAGAGGACCAAGGCTCTTGTGCTTTGCAACCCGCAGAACCCTGTGGGGATTCTATGGGACAAGGAAACTCTCGCAACTCTGGCTGAGATCTGTGAGCGCCACGGTGTCGTTGTGATCTCCGACGAGATCCATGGGGATTTGGCGTTGTACGGCAAGACCCACACCCCGTTCTGTGGTGTCAGCGAGACCGCCGCGAGGGTCGGGATGATATTCGCCGGCCCAACCAAGGCTTTCAACCTGGCCGGTCTCGCCGGGACGGCGTTTTGCATAATCCCGGACAAGGAGAAGAGGGAGAAGTACCTCGGGACCCTGCGGAACGCCAAACTTGACGAGCCTTCAGTCATGACCATCGAGGCAGTCCTCGCGGCCTACCGGAAGGACACGACATGGCTCGAGCGACTTAAGAAGTATCTTGAAGGCAACATATCCCTGGTGGAGAAGTTCTTCTCTTCCAACGACTTAGGCATCAAGGCGATCAGGCCCCAGGCCTCGTTCCTGGTCTGGCTGGACTGCCGGGAGGTCGGGCTTCCTCGGGAGGAGCTGATGGACAAGTTCAGGAAGGAGGCGAAGGTCATCCCGAGCGACGGGTCCTCTTACGGCCCCGGCGGCGAAGGATTCGTCAGGCTGAACATAGGCTGCCCCGCCTCCGTTCTCGAAGAGGCCCTCTCCCGAATCCAGAAAGCCTTCACACGTTAAATAATCATTTGAATATGAAATTATTCCGCGCTTGCTTATTCGCTATCGTCGCCCTCTTGGCCGCCGCCTGCCAAGGGGACACTTTTGAGACCGGAACACCTTCAAAAGACTGGCTTCTTGACGGCTCTTCCTACAAGGCCTTTGTCGAGAAATCAGATGACGGAAAGGAGGTAGTCCTGTCCAACGGCCTGGTCACCAGGGTGTTCCGAATAGTCCCCAACCTCGCGACAGTCAACATCATCAACAACATGACAGGCGAGACGATGATCCGCACCGCCTGCCCGGAAGGGACCTTGACGGTCGACGGGAAGGACTACCCGCTCGGAGGCCTGGCCGGCATCGAGGAATATGGTTACCTCAAGGAGGACTGGCTTGACGGCTTCACCGCTATTCCCGGATCGTTCCAGGTGAAGGGTCTCAAAGTGGACGAGCTCAAGCCGAGGATGGAGTGGAACAGGAAGAGATGGGCCCTTGTCAAGGAATGGGACCCGAAGGGGAAGGAACTCACTTTCATCCTCGAGGGATCCGGGGAGACCGAGGGGGTCAAGGTCGAGGTTCATTTCGAGTTATACGACGGCTCGCCCATCCTAGGGAAATGGATAGATGTCCTCAACGAGAGCGACAAGCCTGTCACCCTCAACAAGTTCACCCTCGAGGAGCTCGCGATGGTGGAATACGACTCCCAGGTGGATTTCGTCCCGCTTTCCAATAATATGATACATGTGCAGAGCGACTGGGCCCAAGTCTCGTGCGGAACCACCTTCTGGGAGACCGACCCCCGCTACACCTCGCAGGTCAACTACAACCTCCAGACTCCCTGCAAGCTGGTCGTCCGGCTCCCGAGAGGGCCGGAGGAGACGATAGAACCAGGGGGCAAATTCGAGAGTTTCCGGAATTGGATCATGCCGTTCGACAGCGAGGACAGGGAGCGTAAGGGCATGTTCCTCAAGAGTTTCAAGAGGACTCTCGCGCCCTGGACGACAGAGAATCCGATATTCCTGCACTGCACCACGACAAACCCCGAGGAGGTCAAGATAGCCATCGACCAATGCGCGGAGACCGGCTATGAGATGGTCATCCTGAGCTTCGGATCGGGACTGAACATGGAGGACGAGAGCGAGGAGAACATCGCCAAGTACAGGGGTTTCGCCGACTACGCCCATTCGAAGGGCATCGAGATCGGCGGCTACTCACTTCTCGCCAGCCGGTGGATCAGCGAGGAGGTCGACATAATCAACCCGGCCACGGGGAAACGCGGCGGGATGACCTTCGGCGGCTCGCCTTGTCTGTCCAGCGAGTGGGGACATGAATATTTCAGGAAGATCAAATCGTTCTTCGAGAGGACCGGAATGGACTTCCTCGAGCACGACGGATCCTATTCCGGCGACCCCTGCGCCTCGACCTCGCACGCCTACCACAAGGGTCTGGAGGACTCCCAGTGGACACAGCGCGAGATGCTGGAGGATCTCTATAAGTGGATGAGGGCCAAAGGGATATTCATGAACGTGCCTGATCTCGGGACCTTCCTCATCGGCTCCAACAAATGCGCCGTGGGCTACCGTGAGGTCAACTGGTCGCTCCCGAGGGAGAGGCAGATCATCCTCGGGCGGCAGAACATCTACGACTCGATGTGGACCAGGATCCCGACCGACAGCTGGACTTTCACCCCTCTGGTACAGTACCACGGTGGCGGGGCGGCGGCCACCCTGGAGCCCCTCGACGAGCATCTGGACGCCTACAAGGCGCACATGATCCAGAACTACGGCTCCGGAGTGCAGTCATGCTACCGCGGTTTCAGGCTCTACGACACCGAGAGGACCAAGGAGACGGTGATCGAGGTGATCAATTGGTACAAGGCCTACAGGGAAATCCTCTGCAGCGACATTGTCCATCTCCGCAGGCCTGACGGACGGGACTGGGACGGCATCCTGCACGTCAATCCCAATCTGGAGGAGAAGGGTCTCGCGATGCTGTACAACCCCACGGACGAGCCGATCACCCGCTCGATCAAACTTCCCCTCTACTACACCGGCCTGACCGGCAAGGCCACGGTCTCCGAGAGGGACGGGAAACCCCTCAAAGTCAAGCTGGACAGGGAATATAACGCCACGGTGACCGTGACGATCCCCGCCGAGGGCTACACCTGGCTGGTGATAAGGCAATAAACTAACCACATGATAACACAATGAGAACCAACAGATTAATCCTCCTGGTCGCCGCATTGGTGATCTCAACAACGGCGATAGGTCAATCCGCCAGGAGCAAGGGATACGTCGTCGTCACCGACTACCTCAAGGCTGACGGGAAAAAGGATGTGAGCGACATCCTTCAGAGAATAATCGACAATAACCCGAACCGGACCCTGTTCTTCCCCGACGGGACGTATCTGATCTCCAAGCCGATCAACACCCCGGCGGACCCCACGAAGAGCGTCTCGCTCCTGTTGTCCGGCTTCGCCGTCATCAAGGCGGCTGAAGGGTGGTCCCACGAGGAGGCCATGATCCGGCTCGGCGGCAAGGATCCCTACAACACCATCAAGATCCCTGGGAGCAACTATTACTTCGAGGGCGGCATCATCGACGGCGGCGGGGTCGCCACGGGGATCTCAATCGACAGCGGCAGGGAGACCTCGATCAGGAACACCTCGATAAAGAACGTCAAGATCGGGATCCAGGTCAACCGGGGTGCCAACAGCGGGTCCTCTGACAGCGACATCCACGACGTGAACATAGTCGGCAACGAGAAACCGGACTGCATTGGAGTCGTTCTCATCGGCTACGATAACACGCTGAGCAACATGCGGATAGGCGGGGTCCACATCGGGGTGAGACTCTGCTCCGGAGGAAATAGCCTAAGGAATATCCATCCCCTCTACTATTCCAACGGCTACGAGAACGGCGAGTACGAGACCAGTTGCGGCTTCCTCGACGAGAGCAATGACAACTGGTACAGCTTCTGCTACAGCGACCAGTTCCGGACGGGGTTCCAGAGCAAGGGCGGACACGGGGTCTACACCGATTGCTTCTGCTACTGGTACTCACCCAAGGGCGGGCGCCACACCATATTCAAGTCCACCGGCAAATTCAACGGGATCGTGACGAACATGACCGCCGGGATGCACAAGAACAACGCAGCGGCGGAGAATGTCATCCTCGAGGCCGCAGAGGAAGGCGGGGTAGGTTCCTTCACCAATCTTTTCGTCTCCGACTATTCAGTCCTGACCGACCACTCGCACGACAAATACCTCAGGTAGAAATAAAGACCTCAAACCGTCACTTCCCAGTCCATAAAAAATATTATTTCTGTTTTTTATCATTGTTTTTCTGTTTCTTGTCATTTTTAACGTTTCAACACGGTATCTTCGTGTTGACGAGAAATGGCGACCAACTATGAAAAACATACTATTTCCAGTCGCGGCGGCCCAACCCGGGGGGTCGCCGCTTGTTTTTGTATTATTCCCCGGAAATAGTTATATTCACGACTATGAACAACCATCCCACGATAACCGCATAAAACAGGAAGGTATTAATATTCAATAAATAAGGTCACCTATGGATATGAGAAAAGCGATTCTTTTGGCGTGCGTCTGCGCGCTGGCTCTGGCTTCCTGCGGGAAAAAGGTTCCCGCGTCAGTCCCTGCCGTTGTAAAGAACGGAATGATTGAACTAAAGACCCCTCCTCGCGCCCCTGGTCAGGAGAGCGCTCTCGGGATGAAATGCGACCCGATCGACACTGTCCGCATAGCCTTCGTCGGGGTCGGAGGCAGAGGAACGAGCGCCGTGAGCCGTTATACCCACATGGACGGGGTCAAGATTGTGGCGCTGTGCGACCTGAAGCAGGAGCGCCTGGACATCTGCCAGGATATTCTCAAGAACGCCGGACTGCCAGCGGCGGACAATTATCTGGGCCCCGAGGCCTACAAGGATCTCTGCGACAGGGACGACATCGACCTGGTGTACATCGCCACTGACTGGGTGGTCCATGTCCCCATCTCCCTCTATGCCCTGGAACACGGCCATCATGTGGCGTGCGAGGTGCCCGCGGCGATGTCGATCGACGACTGCTGGCAACTCGTGGACGCCTGCGAGAGGAACCGCCGCCACATGATGATGCTTGAGAACTGCTGCTACGATTTCTTCGAGATGTCAGCCTTGAATATGGCCCAGCAGGGCCTGTTCGGCGAGGTCTATCATGTCGAGGGGGCGTATATTCATTTCCTCGCCGAGGATTGGGACAGGAGCGAGACCTGGAGGGTCGACTACAACATCGAGCACCGCGGCGACAACTATCCCACCCACGGCCTAGGCCCCATCTGCCAGGTCCTGAACATCCACAGGGGCGACAAGATGGACTATCTGGTGGCGATGGACACCCCTTCCTACAACGGGAAGATAGCCGCCAAGAAGTTCAGGGACAAGGATTACTGCAAGGACGGCGACCACACCATCAGCCTGATCCAGACCGAGAAGAAGAAACTCATCGAGGTCCAGCACAATGTCTACGCCTACCGCCCCTATTCCCGCATGTACCAGCTCACCGGCTCGGAGGGATTCGCCAACAAGTACCCGGTGGAAGGAATATCAGTGAAGGGAATCAGCGGACATGTCACTGTTCCTCAAGAGGTTATGGATTCTTTGCTGACTACTTACAGGCCCGATTTCGCCAAGGCCATCGAGGAGAAGGCCAAGTCGGTCGGCGGCCACGGTGGAATGGACTACATCATGGACTACAGGCTGATCTACTGCCTGCGCAACGGTCTTCCGCTGGACGAGGATGTCTACGACGCCGCGGAGTGGTCAGCCGTCCAGGAACTCAGCAGGATCTCACTCGAGAACAATTCCATGCCGGTCCGTTTCCCGGACTTCACCCGCGGAGACTGGGACAAAGTGGACGGGTTCCACTACGCCATGAAAGAATAGCGTCACTTCTCCGGAAGTGGCCTGATGTCCAGGTTCAGCTCGTCGAGCTGGACCTGGTCGATCAGTGACGGGGAGTCGATCATCACGTCACGACCCTGGTTGTTCTTCGGGAAGGCGATGAAGTCGCGGATGGACTCCTTTCCGGCGAACAGGGAGCAGACGCGGTCGAACCCGAAAGCCAGACCTCCGTGGGGCGGAGCGCCGTACTGGAAGGCGTGGATGATGAAGCCGAACTTATACTCTGCCTCCTCGGGGCCTATTCCAAGCACCTCGAACATCCTCTTCTGGACGTCGGCGTTGTGGATCCTGATGGAGCCGCCGCCGAGCTCGTTGCCGTTCAGCACGAAATCATAGGCGTTGGCGCAGACCCTCTCGAGATCCTCTTTGCGGTCGCTGTAGAAGAGACTCTCATGCTCCGGCTTCGGGGCGGTGAAAGGATGGTGCATCGCGTAGAAGCGCCCGTCTTCCTCGCTCCATTCGAGCAGCGGGAAGTCAACGATCCAAAGAGGGGCGAAGACCTTGGGATTCCTGAGGCCGAGCCTTCCGCCCATCTCGAGACGGAGCACTCCGAGCATGGTCTGGACCTTGCGCTTCTCGGGTCCGCTCATCACGAATATGATGTCGCCGGTCTTGGCCTCGACGGCCTCGGCGACAGCATTCAGCTGGTCAGGAGAGTAGAACTTATCAATCGAGGACTTGACCGAACCGTCAGGGTTCAACTTGATGTAAATCAATCCCTTGGCACCGACCTGGGGCCTCTTGACCCACTCGGTGATCTCGTCGATCTGCTTACGGGTGTAATCGGCGCCGCCCGGGACAGCGATGGCTCCAACGTAAGCCGCGTCGTCAAGGACGGAGAAGCCGTTCCCCTTGACATTGGCGGTGATCTCATGGATGGTCATCCCGAAGCGGATGTCCGGCTTGTCGGAACCATAGTTGTCCATGGCGTCGTACCAGCTCATGCGGGGAATAGGATTCTGGATCTCGACGTCCAGCACGTTCTTGAACAGGGTCCTCATCATGCCCTCGAACATGCTCAGGACATCTTCCTGCTCCACGAAGCTCATCTCGCAGTCGATCTGGGTGAACTCGGGCTGGCGGTCGGCCCTCAGGTCCTCGTCGCGGAAGCAGCGCACGATCTGAAAATAGCGGTCGTAACCGGCGACCATAAGGAGCTGCTTGAAAGTCTGGGGACTCTGCGGAAGGGCGTAGAACTGGCCGGGGTTCATCCTGGAGGGGACCACGAAGTCGCGGGCGCCCTCAGGGGTGGACTTGATGAGATAAGGGGTCTCGATCTCCATGAATCCCTTGGAATCCAGATAGTTCCGAACCTCATGGGCCATCCTGTGCCTAAGGGCTAAAGCCTGCTGGAGAGGATTGCGGCGAAGGTCGAGATACCTGAATTTCGCGCGGATGTCCTCTCCCCCGTCGCTCTCGTCCTCGATGGTGAAAGGAGGGGTGACCGACTTGTTGAGAATATTGATGGAACCTATCTTGATCTCGATGTCTCCGGTGGGCATCTTCGGGTTCTTGCTCTGGCGCTCGACGACCTGCCCGGTGACCTGGATCACATATTCCCGGCCAAGGGATGTGGCTGTCTCGACAAGCGAGGGATCGGCGTCCGCCTCAACGACAAGCTGAGTGATCCCGTAGCGGTCGCGGAGGTCGATGAATGTCATTCCCCCAAGTTTCCTTGACCTTTGGACCCAACCGGCCAGGGTTACTGTCTGGCCGACATTAGCGACGCGGAGTTCCCCGCAAGTGTGATCTCTGTACATATCTGTTATTCGTTAATATTCTTCCAAGAATGCAAATTTAGCAATTTCCGTCCAACCTTGATAGAAGAAAATGCACTATCTTTGTGTCCATGGAAGTTCGCGCTAAAAAAGCCCTTGGCCAGCATTTCTTGACTGACCAGTCAATCGCGATGAGGATTGTCGGCGCCCTCGAAGGCGCGCCAGTCCTCGAGGTCGGCCCCGGCATGGGCGTCCTGACCCGGTACCTGCTTCGCGGCCCCGGCGCAGACACCGAGTCGCCACGCCCCGATGGCATCTCAGCCGGAGCGGCCGGCCCCGAATTCTCGACCGCCTCGCTTCGCTCGGCCCCTCCCATCGCAAGCGATGGGTCCCTCCCTCTTAACGTGCCGAGGGTGGCAGTGGTTTCGCCATCCGGGCCGGCCGCCCCGGCCCGGCACCTGAAGGCCATCGAGATCGATAAGGAGAGTGTGGCGTATCTGAAGAAGCGTTTCCCGGAACTGGGAGACGGGCTGATAGAGGGAGACTTCCTGAAGATGGATTTAAGTGGCCTGTTCCCGGGGCAATTCTCGATCATCGGCAACTTCCCCTACAACATCTCCTCGCAGATATTCTTCAAGATAATCGACAACCGGGACCTTGTGCCGGAAGTTGTCTGCATGATCCAGAAGGAGGTGGCCCAGCGTATCGCCGAGAAGCCCGGCACAAAGACCTACGGCATCCTGTCGGTCTTCCTCCAGGCCTGGTATGACATCGAATATCTCTTCACGGTCGGCCCTGGAGCCTTCAACCCTCCGCCCAAGGTCCAGTCCGCTGTGATACGACTCACTCGCAACTCCAGGACAGAATTAGGCTGCGACGAGAAGTTGTTCCGCGCGATAGTGAAAACCGCCTTCGGCCAAAGGCGTAAAACGCTGCGTAACTCGCTGAAGCCTCTCCTTCAACAGGTTCCGGCCCTTCGACAGGCTCATGAACCGGACCGGTCGCTGAGCTTGTCGAAGCACACCGACCGGCCGAATCTCCGGTTCACCGAAGACCCGGTCTTCGACCTTCGCCCCGAGCGCCTGAGCGTCGAGGACTTCATCGCCCTCACCCTGACCTTGCAGGGCGAATAGTGACTAACGGAAAATATTCAACACCTGGACGCAGGCCCGGGCGTCGTGCATGGGGTACATGCGGAAAGCGATGGTGTCAACGGTGTCGTTCAGGTGATCTTTGATGTAGTCCCAGATCCTCATGGCATAGTCGGCGCCCTCGGGTACACTCTGGTACTTCCAGGCGCACAGGTTGGCGATCAGGGCTTCGGCCTGAACCCAGGGAACCATCTGGCTGTCGATCTCCCCGTCGGCGTCCTTCCCGAGCGACACATAGCCCTCGCCTGTCATTCCCTCCATCCCCGCCTTGTAGAGACTGAGGCAGACATCCTTGACATGATTGATCACATCCATGTCGCGGATGGAATAGGCGGCGTCGAGGATGGACCATGAGGCCTCGAGGTCAAGACCGTAGAGGAGGCCCGACGGGACGACATTCCAGTCTTTACCGAACCTCAGCTCGAGATGGCCGGTCCGGGGATTGAAGAACTCCGAGATCAACACGTCGATCAAGTCGGCTATCACACCCCTGAGAGATGGATCCTTCCACACCCGGAAGAGATTTGAATAACTCTCCAGGAGATAAAGATGAGAGACAGCCAACTTAGACTCATCCTTGACAGTGAAGTCTCGGGAAAGAACCTCCTTGTAGCCCCCGAGGGAGAGATCGTGGAACTCTTTCTCCACAATCTTGTACAGATTGACCGCCTGCTTGAGGGACTCCTCGTCGCGGGTGGCGCCGTAGAACTCACTGAGGGCGTAGATGGCCAGCGCCTGGTTGCTGAGTATGGCGTCAGTGTCTTTCTTCTCGCCCCAGGAGTCCACATAGACGAAGGCTCCTCCGTACTTATGGTCGATGAAATGCTGGATGAAATAGTCCTTCCCGTTCATCGCGGGCATCAGGTACTCCTTCTTGCGGAACACCCGGTAGGCATTGGAGAAAGCCCAGATGATGCGGGCGTTGAGCTGTTCCTCCCTGTCGGCGTCCTTGTCGGCCGCAAGCCCCTCGGCGATCTTCCCGTAGAAGCCGCCGCGGGGATCTTGCATGCCGGACCAGAATTTGAGGATGTCCCACTCAAGGACTTCTTTGACCTCCTTGAGCAGAATGTCTGTCCTTCCTGTCATGACGGCAGTGTTAACAAACTACAGCGTCTTGATGTGAAGGTTCCGCCAGCGGACCTTGATGCCACCACCGTCATGGATCTGCAGGCAGATACGGCCGCGGCCCTTGCCGATAGCCTCATCGGTGATGTCGGTCATGGGCTCGCCGTTGAGCCAGGACTGGAGATGGTCGCCCTCCAGGCGCACGCGCATCGTGTTCCACTCACCGTATTTGAGGATGTTCTCTTTCTCGTCGGGGATCTGGTAAAGCCAGCCGCGGCCATAGGACTCATAGACTCCGCCGGAGTCGTTTCCGGGAGGGGCGACCTCGACCTGCCAACCATTGACCTTCACACCCTCGGGGACGACGGACCTGATGAATATTCCGGAGTTGCCGGAAGCCTCCTGCTTGAAATCGACAGTGAGGTCGAAATTGTAGTAGTACTCGGCGGTCCCGAAATAGCCGTAAGCCTTGTCCGGGCCGGACTCGCAGACGAGGCATCCCTCGTCGTCGACGTACCAGAGCTCGGTGCCGTAGTTAACCCATCCGGTCAGGTCCTTACCGTTGAAAAGATCTTTCTCAACAGGCTCGGGATCAGGGAGTTCCTTGATCTTGATGTTCCTGAACCAGGCGGGATAGCCATGATCCTGGAGGCAGATGTGTCCGGTCGGGGACATGCCGTACTCGGTGCACTCGGCCCACTTGCCGGCGGCCTTGCGCTCGAACCAGTCCTCGCTCCAGGCGTCGAACTCGACGGTCACCTTGCCGTTCAGCAGGTAGGTCACGTGGCCGTTGTCGAAGATGATCTCCGACTCGTTCCACTCGCCCGCGGGCTTAAGGTCACGGGTCTCGAAATCAGGGACATACATGGCGTAGTCAACGGCGCATCTCTGCCAAGGCTCGAGGACATAGCCGTCGTTCATCTCGGTGAAGTTGTCGTCGTCGATCAACTGGTACTCAGGGCCGGTCACATAGGGCACGCTGAAGCACTTGCGCTCCACGACATGGTACATCACACCACTGTTGCCGCCCTTGCTGATCTTCCACTCCCACTTGAGGTCGAAGTTGGTGAATTCCTTGTCAGTGACGATATAACCGTTGGCGTCGCTTCCCTCGCCGTCGGCCTGGATGGTCCCGTCAACGACGGTCCAGGGGCCGGTGAGAGCCTCTCCGTTGTAATCCCTCCAGCCGTCCAGGGTGGCTCCGTCGAAAAGAAGCTGCCATCCCTCGGCTTTTTCCTTTGATGTCAACGTGTTCTGCTTGGGGGCGCAACTCACGACCGTCATAGCCGCGAGGAGCGTCGCTCCGGTCCAATAAATCAACTTTCTCATATTCATTGTGTTATTTGAATGAAACAATTATCCAATGGCTAGAATCCCCAAGATCATGAAGAAGAGGATGATCAGGAGGATCACAGAGACTGTCACGCATCCGCAACCGCAACCGATGCCTTTCTTGGCCCCTTCGGTGAAGCCTTTCTCTCCCTCGCCGCTGTGGGAGAACAGCAGGCCGATGACGCCGCCGACAAGGGCGCAAATTAAAATGAATCTCAACATAGTGAACAAATGTAATACTTTTCCGGACTATTTTCAATAGTCCCGCCTAATTGTTATCTTTGTCAACAAGGATAAAAACAAGTAAGACATGTTCGCGAAGGATATCTACATCGCCCGCAGGCGCGCCCTCATCGGAAAGATGGCCGCCACCGCCCCTGAGGGGAAGCGCGGGATCGCCCTGTTCGTGGGAAACGCCGAAGCCGCCGCCCAATACAAGGACAACGCTTATAAATTCAGGCAGGACTCTTCCTGGCTGTACTATTTCGGCTTGGACGAGCCGTGGATGGGAGCGGTGATCGACCTCGACAGCGGGGAGGAGACACTTTACGCCGACGACGTCGAGATTGACGACATCATCTGGATGGGTCCCCAACCCTCCGTGGCCTCCAAGGCCGCCGCGGTCGGGATAGACAGATCCGCCCCCTACGGCGCGATGACAGTGGCCGTCACAAAGGCTCTCGCCACAGGGAGGAATATTCATTTCCTTCCCCCGTCGAGATATTTCAACACCATGAAGCTGGCCTCCCTGACCGGGATTGACGAGGAGAGTGTAGGCAAGGTGGCCCCCATCGATGAAGACGGTGGCAGGCACGCCTCCGGGGAGTTGGTCAAGGCCGTGATCTCGATGAGGCTCGTCAAGGAACCTTGTGAGATAGAGCAACTTGACGATGCCGGAGCCCTCGGCCAGGAGATGCACTCCGTGGCCAGGGACAGCATCAGGATCGGGATCGTTGAGCAGGACATCGTCGGGAAGATGGAAGGGGTCGTCCTCCAGAAAGGCTGGGGAGTCTCCTTCCCCACAATCCTCACCCAGCACGGCGAGACCCTCCACAACCACATCCACGACACGATCATCGAGCCGGGGAAACTGATGGTGATCGACGCCGGGGCGGAGAACAACATGCACTACGCCTCCGACTTCACGAGGACATATCCGACCTCCGGGAGATTCACATCCAAACAGAGGGACATCTACCAGATCGTCTGCGACTGCAACGAGCTGGCTTTCAGCCTGACGAGGCCCGGGGTCGCCTACCGGGACATCCACATAGCGACCGCCAGGCTTATGCTGGAGAGGCTCAAGGACCTCGACCTTGTGAGGGGCGACGTGGACGCCATGGTGGCGGAGGGAATAGCCGGCCTGTTCCAGCCCCACGGCCTTGGCCACAACATGGGTCTTGACGTGCACGACATGGAGGATCTGGGCGAGAACCTTGTGGGTTACGATCCGGACCAGAAGCGTTCCGAACAACTTGGGCTCGGCAGCCTCAGGATGGCCCGCCGTCTCGTCCCCGGGAACGTGATCACAGACGAGCCGGGAATATATTTCATCCCCGCTCTGATCTCGAAATGGAAGGCGGAGGGAACCGGCAAGGATTTCGTCAACTACGCCAAACTCGAGTCCTATCACGACTTCGGCGGCAT
Source organism: Bacteroidales bacterium (assembly GCA_017429765.1). GTDB lineage: Bacteria > Bacteroidota > Bacteroidia > Bacteroidales > UBA932 > Cryptobacteroides. The sequence continues at coordinate 22,778 of JAFROJ010000042.1, forward strand.
CAGGCTCGAGGACGATGTCCTCGTGACCGCCGACGGGGCCCGCAGGACCGGCCCGAACCGCCTGCCGATCCAGCCGGACGACGTGGAGGACGCGATGTCATCCCCCGCGATGTCATCCCCCGCGATGTCATCCCCCGCGATGTCATCCTGAGCGAAGCGAAGGATCTGAAGCGATGGATCTAATGTCGACAGTCATCATCATCCTGGCCGTCCTGGCCGGAATAATCGGGATCCTCGGCAGCGTTCTGCCGGGGCTGCCCGGGCCGCCGGTCAGTTGGCTCGGGCTCATGCTCCTTTATTTCTGGGGGCACGGGGCCGACAAGGCGGGGGATCCTATGACACTGACCTTCCTTCTGGTCTGGCTTGCGGTCACCATTGTCGTCTGCGTCGTGGACTATGTTGTCCCGGCGTATTTCACCAGGGTGACCGGAGGCAGCAAGGCGGCCGGCCGGGGAGCCATAGTCGGACTATTCGCCGGAATGTTCATTCCCCCGGTCGGAATCATCCTCGGAACCCTCCTCGGCGCTTTCCTGGCTGAGTTCCTGGTGTCCCGCAAGAGCGGCTGGCAGTCCACCAAATCGGCCGTCGGGGCCCTTCTGGGCTTCATTTTCGGCACCGGGATCAAGCTGATCGCAAGCGGCATGATGATGTATTATATCATAGTGTTCCTGAAATGACAGAAGACAAACACTCCCTATTCCTCAACGAGATAAAGGGGTTCATCCCCAAGGGAAGGATCCACACCGACGAGCTCAGGCGCCTGGCATGGGGCACAGACGCCGGCTTCTACAGGCTGACCCCAAAGATTGTGGTCAGAAGCGACAACGAGAAAGAGGTCTCCCAAGTCCTCGAGGCAGCCTCCAGGCACAATGTCCCCGTCACATTCAGGGCCGCCGGGACAAGCCTCTCGGGCCAGTCGGTAAGCGACTCGGTGCTGGTCGTGGCCGGGAAAGGCTGGGAGGAATATTCAGTCTCCCCCGACGCCTCGCGAATAACGCTTCAGCCAGGAATAGTCGGGGCGAGGGTCAACGAGATCCTGCGCCCGCTCGGCCGCAAGTTCGGCCCGGACCCGGCCTCGATCGGGGCCTGCATGATGGGAGGCATCGTGATGAACAACGCCTCCGGGATGAGTTGCGGCACCCACGCCAACTCCGACAAGGAGATGCTTTCGGCCAGGATGGTACTGGCGGACGGCACCGTGCTGGACACTGGGGACGAGGCCTCCCGGGACGCCTTCAGGGCGAGCCACCCCGAGTTCATCGAGGAGATCGAGAGGCTCCGGGACGAGATCCAGGAGGACGGGGAGTTCTCGGAAAGGATCCGGCGCAAGTATTCAATCAAGAACGTGACGGGACTGAATATCCTGCCGTTCCTTCGGTTCGAGGATCCCTTCGACATCATAGCCCACCTCCTCGTGGGGTCGGAGGGGACCCTCGCCTTCCTGAGCCGGGTCACGATGAAGACCCTTCCGCTCGCTCCGTTCAAGGCGAGCGCCATGATCTATTTCGGATCGATCAGGAAAGCGGCTGAAGCGGTGGTGGCCCTGAAGAAGGCTGTTGGGATCGAGATTCTGTCAGCCGCCGAGCTGCTGGACAAAAGATCTCTCCTCTCAGTCTCGGATCCGGCGCTGGAGAGATTCGGGGACACTGACCTCACAGCTGTTCTCACGGAGACGACGGCCCGTACCGCGGAGGAACTGGCCTCCAACATAGCCCGGATAACCTCCGCCCTTGAAGGGATGGGAGCCCTGACAGGGGTCTCCTTCACCGACGATCCGGCGGTGTATTCAAATTACTGGGCAATCAGGGCCGGGATATTCCCTTCCGTGGGAGGGATGCGGAAGCAGGGCACGACCTGCCTCATCGAGGATGTCGCCTTCCACATCGAGGATCTGCCGCAGGCCACCGAGGACCTTTCCGCCCTGCTGGACAGCCACGGCTACGACGATTCCTGCATCTACGGCCACGCCCTTGAGGGCAACTTCCATTTCATAATCAACCAAGCCTTCGACTCCGAGGCCGAGGTCAGGCGCTACGAGGAGATGATCCGGGACGTGGCGCGGATCGTGGTCGGGAAATATGACGGATCCCTCAAGGCTGAGCACGGGACTGGCCGGAACATGGCCCCCTTCGTTGAATACGAATGGGGAGCCAAGGCCTTCTCGGTGATGAGGAGGATTAAGGAACTATTTGACCCTAAGGGGATTCTCAATCCCGGGGTGATCTTTAACGACGACCCCGAGTGCTTCATCAAGGGGTTCAAGGCCCTCCCCGTCCTGCCTTTCGGGGACAAGGTCAACAAGTGCATCGAGTGCGGTTTCTGCGAGGTCAACTGCGTGTCCTGCGGCTTCACCCTGTCCTCCAGGACCAGGATCGCCGTGAGGCGCGAGATCGCGAGGCTCCAGGCCCTGGCCGAGCCGACCACCGGGGATCTCGTCCTCCTGAAGACCCTGGAGAAGGAATATGCCTATCCGGGCGAGGAGACCTGCGCCGGAGACGGCCTTTGCTCGACCTCCTGCCCTATGGGCATCGATGTCGGGGAGATGACCCACCAGCTGCGGCGGGAGAAGACCCTGCCCGGTTCCATGACTTACAGGCTATGGTCCTACGCCTCCGACCACTTCCCCACCGTCAAAAGCGGGATACGAGGGGTTCTCAGGTTGGCATCCGCCGGAGACGCGGTCCTGGGCGACAAGGCCATGGCGGGCCTTTGCAAAGGCCTCCACAAAGGCGTGGGGCTTCCTCTCTGGACCCCCTCCACCCCCAAGGCGTATTCAGTGGTTCGACTGGGCTCACCAACCATTACGGTCCCTGAGCCTGTCGAAGGGGTCGTGGTTCGACAAGCTCACCAACCGGACAAAGTGGTCTATTTCCCGTCCTGCATCAACCAGATGATGGGACTTCCCCGCCACACCCACTTGGTTGACAAGCCCCTGGTCGAGGAGATGGTCAGCCTGATCCGCAAGGCCGGCTGGGAAGTGATATTCCCGAAAAGCATGGAAAGGCTCTGCTGCGGCACGATCTGGGAGAGCAAGGGCATGCCGGACCTTGCCGACAAAAAGTCGGAAGAGCTGGAGAAAGCCCTTTGGGAGGCCTCCGAAGGGGGTCGGTGGCCGGTGCTCTGCGACCAGAGTCCCTGCCTGCACAGGATGAGGAAGAAGGTCAAGTCCATGAGGCTGTATGAGCCGGCCGAGTTCATAATGACCTTCCTCAAGGACAGTCTGGTGTTCCATCCGGACGACACTCCCGTGGCGGTCCACGCGACTTGCTCGACAAGGCTGATGGGGCTCAAGGACACAATAGTGTCCCTCGCCAGGCTATGCTCAAAAAATGTTATAGTCCCAGACGAGGTCGGCTGCTGCGGATTCGCGGGCGACAAGGGGATGACCCATCCCGAGCTGAACGCCTGGGCGCTGCGAAAGCTCAAAAGCCAGGTGGAAGGCGTCCCGGTCGGCTATTCCAACTCCCGCACCTGCGAGATCGGCCTGGCCACCAACTCCGGAATCCCTTACGTCTCCATCGCTTATCTTGTCAATTCCCACACCTCCGCGAAGGGGTAAAAACCTTTGTCCCCTGAACCGCCGCTTCGCGGCCCCACCGTTCGACTTGCTCACGGCAAGGCGTTCGCCTCGCTCCGCGCGGCTCCGGCCCCCCTCTCTTAACGTGCCGAGGGTGGCAGTGGTTCAGGGGGCAAAGGTTTTTGCCGCTGGAATTTGATTTGATTAGGAATATTCGTATCTTTGAGAGATTATGTCAAATAGCGGCGGAAAATACTGGATTATCGGGCTCATCGGACTGCTCGTGGGCGTCTTTGTCATGGCCGTGTTCGACTCGACCATGAACAAAACATCGACAAATGACTATTGCATGAGTTGTCACACTCATGTCCAAGCGGACGCCGACTGGAAGAAATCCCCCCACTACAACAGCCACAGCGGAGTGATGACCGACTGCGCCCAGTGCCACCTTCCCCCGAAGGAGGAGGGCCTTTTGAAGTATTACACGGCGAAGGGCAAGATGGGGATCAAGGACATATGGTCCAAGTGGACCAAGGATCCCGAGACCATCGACTGGGAGTCGAAGAGGTCTCTCGAGAACGCCAGGAAGATAGTCTACAACTCCTCCTGCGAGAAATGCCATGTCAACCTCTATCCCGAGGGGATCTCAGACGACGGGATCACGGCACACCTCCACTACGACGACAATGCCAAGAAACTCGGGCTGGACTGTGTGAGTTGCCACCTCAATGTCGGTCACGACATGCCTGGCTACGAGCATAAGCGCCTGGAAGGCAAGGTGATAGAGGCGGATAACAGCCCTGTCTACGACAGCCTCGCGACCGTGGACTCCTTCGAGGACTTCACCGAGACTGTACCCGGCACCAAGGCCGCCATCAGAATGATAGCGGTCCCTGGAGGCGAGTTCACGATGGGAAGCCCGGCCAAGGAGCCGTTCCGCGGGGACGACGAGGGACCCCAGAGGCAGGTCAGGATCTCCCCGTTCTTCATGGGCGAGGTGGAGGTGACCTGGAGGCAGTTCTGGGCCTTCTACAACGAGACCATGTCAGAGGGCCGCACTCCCCCTGAGAAGATTTACGCCAACAACAACCGTCCCGACGTGGACGCCGTCAGCGGCCCCACACCTCCGTTCGGCTTCCCCGACCAGGGCTGGGGCATGGGCGACAGGCCGGCCATCACGATGACCCACTATGCCGCCACGACTTTCTGCCAGTGGCTGTCGCTAAGGACAGGGCGCCATTACAGGCTGCCCACCGAGGCCGAGTGGGAATACGCGGCCAGGGGCGGTACCGACACCCCTTACTTCTTCGAGGGTAGCCCGAAGAGATATTCAAGTTCCGGCCTGCTGGGCAAGTTGAAGGGGGCGGACACCACGACGATAGCGAGCCACGTCATCTATTCCGCCAACAGTTCCGGCAAGACCCAGGAACCCGGTTCTGTCAAGCCCAACCCGTTCGGGCTCAAGAATATGCTTGGCAATGTGATGGAATATTGCTCCGACTGGTACGCCGAGGACGCCTATTCCGGTCTCACCGACGGGGCTGTTGACCCGAAGGGGCCTGAGAGCGGGAAGGAGCATGTGGTCAGGGGCGGGACTTTCGCCGACGACGCCTCCGGTGTGCGTTGCGCCGCAAGGGGCCACACCGAGCATGACAAGTGGCTCAAGACAGACCCTCAGAACCCGAAGAGTATCTGGTGGTACTCCGACATCAAATCGGTCGGTTTCAGGGTTGTCTGTGATGTCCCGGAAGGTTTGACACTCTAACAAACAGCATAAACTATTAACATAAACACAAGTAATCATGAGCGAAAACAAAATGGACAGAAGATCCTTCCTTGGCACCAGCGCCAAGATCGGAGTTGTCGGAGTTGTCGGCGGATCATTGCTGGCTTCCTGCGGCAAGAAAGAACCCAAGATTGTCCCCCTGAGGCAGCCTGAGGACTATTATGTGCCCGAACTTCCGGACAAAGCCATTGACGGCAAAGAGCTTAAGGTCGGTGTCATCGGTTGCGGCGGACGCGGCTCCGGCGCCATCATGAACCTCCTCACCGCGGCTGACGGCATCACCGTCACCGCCCTCGGAGACACCTTCATCGACCGTCTCGCCAGCCTGAAGGACAAACTGAAGGAGAAAGACCAGATCGTCGCCGACGACCACTGCTTCATCGGTTTCGACGCCTACAAGAAGGTGATCGACTCCGGCGTGGACATGGTCATCGTCGCCACTCCCCCCGTGTTCCGTCCCACCCATTTCCAGTACGCCACCGAGAAGGGCGTCCACTCCTTCCTTGAGAAACCCATCGCCGTCGACGCCAAGGGCTACCGCCTGATCATGGCCACCGCCAAGCAGGCCGAGGCAAAGGGCCTGAGCGTTGTCTGCGGAACCCAGCGTCACCACCAGCGCCCCTATGTCGCCGCTTTCCAGAAGATCCAGGAAGGCATCATCGGCGAGATCACCGGAGGTAACGTCTACTGGAACCAGGGCATGCTCTGGTACAGGGAGCGCCAGAAGGGCTGGAGCGACATGGAGTGGATGATCCGCGACTGGGTCAACTGGAAGTGGCTCTCCGGCGACCACATCGTCGAGCAGCACGTCCACAACATCGACGTTTTCAACTGGATGAACGGCTACAAGCACCCCGTCAAGGCCACCGCTTTCGGCAGCCGCCAGCGCAGGGTCACAGGCGACCAGTACGACTTCTTCAGCGTCGACTTCGAGTATGAGAACGGCGTCCACCTCCACAGCATGTGCCGCCAGATCAACGGTTGCTCCAACAATGTCAGTGAGGAGGTCCGCGGAACCAAGGGATATTGGAAGTCCGCCGACCAGGCCATCTACGACCTTAACGGCAATGTCATCTGGAAGTTCGACGAGGAGGCCTCCAACGCCGAGTTCCAGCAGAATGACCCTTATGTCCTCGAGCACGTCGACTGGGTCAACCATATCCGCAAGGGCACGGCCCACATCGAGGCCGGCGAGTGCGGAATGTCCTCTCTCTGCGGAGTGATGGGCCGCGAGGCCGCCTATTCCGGCCAGACCATCGAGTGGGACGCCATCAGCGCCGCCGAGCTGGATTACCTGCCTGAGAAACTTGAGATCGGCCCCATGGACATGACCAAGTACACCGTCCAGGTGCCCGGATCCAACGAGTAATCCCGAGACTATGGACAGAAGATCTTTCCTGACTACTTCGGCGATGGGAACGGCCGCTCTCGCGGCCGCTTCCATGCTGCCGGGTTGCGCGTCCTCCCCTAAGAAGTTGAAGGACGAGCTGCCTCTCAAGATCTCCTTCCAGGAAGGAATCGCCCCCGGCGAGAACCTGGGAGAGAAGCTGGATTTCATGGAGAGCATTGGCGTCGTCGGCTTCGAGCCGGGCGGAAGGGGCCTCAAGGGCCGCGTCAAGGAGATCCAGGACGCCCTCAGCGGCAGGAACATCACGGTCAGCGCCATCTGCGCCGGCTTCGACGGTTTCATCCTGGCCGAGGATCCCGCTGTGAAGAACCTCTTCGACACCACCATGCGCGAGATTGTCGAGGCCGCCGGGGAACTCGGTTCCACGGGAGTCATCATGGTTCCCGCGTTCAACAGCCAGAAACCCTGCATGCCCCACAACCAGGAGACCCGCGACTATCTCTGCGAGGAGCTTCACAAGCTCGGAGAATTCGCCAAGTCCTGCGGCACCACCGTCATCCTTGAGCCCCTCAACAGGGCCGAGGCCTTTTACATGCGCCTTGTCGCCGACGCCGCCGCGATCGCGCGCGACGCCGACAGCGAGGGTGTGAAGGCGATGGGTGACTTCTGGCACATGAAAGAGGAGACCTGCGACTACGGCGCGTTCATGTCAGCGGGCAAGAAATACCTGCAGCATGTCCACATCGCCAGCAAGGGCGACCGCAAGATGCCCGGAGAGCATCCCGAGGTGGATAACTACGTGGCCGGATTCAAAGCCCTCAAGGAGATCGGCTACGACAAGTTCGTCAGCTTCGAGTGCGGCTGCGGAGGCGACAGGGCCACCCTGGTCACCGCCGCGGTCGATCTGCTCAACGCCCAATGGGCTGAGGCTTAGAAGGCTAGAACCATTTTTGCAGCCTGAACATGTAGGTGCCCTGTCGAGCGTACGGGGCACCTTTCTCATTCTCAGAGAAGAAAGGCATCAGAGAGTCAGTGAATATCCAGGACATCCCGAAGCCACCTATCTTGAGGCCGAACTCGTAGGCGAGGCCGAAGTCTTCAGGCATGACGGTCTGGTCCGTCGCCAGGGTGGGCTTGAACCTGCGGGAGTAGAAGCCTCCCACTCCAAAATACGCGGCATTACTTCCTCCGCCCTGGTACACCAGCTCGACAGGGATCGTCAATCTGTTACCCTTGTACTTGAGAGAGGACTCGTAAAGATTCGACTCGTCAGGGAAGTAGAGGGACTCGCGGGTGAACATCGCCTCCGCCTTGATCCCGAAACGGCGACTCTGCCCGAAGTTCAACTGGGTGGATAGTCCTCCCCCGTAGGAGATTCCGCTCTTCCCGTTGAAGGCGGCGTTGGGGAACTCCAGCCAGGAACTGCCGAGGCCGGCGTACACTCCCGCCTCGAAAGCGGGCCTGACGCCGGAATGTTTGCGGGCGATCTTGCCGGAAGAGGCGAAGTTCGCATCCTGGGCCACGTCTAGGGTAAGGTTTGTGAGGTAGTCGGTCACCTTGTCAAGACCCTCATAATCAATAAGATCAGCGTCATCCTCCGGTTTGTGGTAAGGAGACTTCAGGCCGGTGCTGACAGCGAGGGTGGGGACATGCCTCTTGGCGAAACCTTCAGTGTCGGTGGCGGTCACAGGCGACCACTCGAAATTCTTGAGTTTGAGGTTGATCTTCTCGGACTGGAGGATCTTGCGGCCGTCCTTGATGGTGGCGACGCCCATGAGTGTCAGGCTGTTCGAGGCCTTGTACCAACCCACCATGTCGACACTCATCATCAGTCTGACATCCATTCCTTCCTCATCTATCATCTTGGCCGCCAAGGCGCTGGAGCCAAAGAGCCCGAGTTCCTCGGCGTCGAAGGCGGCTATCACCACAGAGCGTTTCAATGAGTTCCCTGCCGAGCGGAGCGCCCTCGCTATCTCTATGACCGAAGCCGAGCCGGAAGCGTTGTCGTCCGCCCCGTTGTAGACATTCCCGTTCTTTATCCCGAGGTGGTCATAGTGGGCGCCGACGACTATGTACTGGTTCTTAAGGTCGGGGTCGTTCCCCTCGATCACAGCCACGACATTCTTGTAGTCTTTCCCGTTTTTGGTGAATGGCATGTACCAGTCGTCAAACAAGGGTTTCAGTCCCATCGACTCGTACTCGTTGACAATGTATCTCGCCGCTTTCGCCGCGTCTTCAGAACCGGCGGCGCGCCCGTTAAGGGAATCGGCGGCGAAATAATAAACATGCTTGGTAAGACGCTCCTGACGGGTCTGCGCCGACACGGTGGCGGACACCGCGACGGCGACCGCAAGGATGAGAAATGAGAGTTTATTCATAGACAAATCACTTTTCCGGTCGCGAAGATAGTCATCTTTCGTTGTATATTCGCGAACAAGAAGAGAGAAAGAGATGGTTGACGGAGTCAAGGTCATAGCGTTCGACGCCGACGACACCCTGTGGTCGAACGAGCCCCTGTTCAGGGAGGCGGAGAGAAAGGTGGCGGAAGCGCTGTCGGAATATGGTGATTTCCAGCATATTTCAGACGAGTTGTACAAGGTCGAGTTCAAGAATATGGAGGACTACGGCTTCGGGGCGAAGGCGTACACTCTCTCGATGATCGAGAACGCCGTCAACCTGTCCGGGGGGAAACTGACAGGGGAGCAGGTCTCGCTGATCATCGAGAGCGGAAGGACGATCCTCCACAACCCGGCCACACCCCTTCCGGGAGTCGAGGAGACCCTTATCCGGCTGCTCGGGGACGGCAGGTACAAACTGGCCCTCCTGACCAAGGGCGAGCTCCACGACCAGGAGCGCAAGATCGAGCGTTCCGGACTCGGGAAGTACTTCAGCCACATCGACATAGTGTCAAACAAATCCCAGAAGGAGTATCTGGGTCTTTGCTCCTTCCTCGGCATCGGCCCCGAGAGCCTGATGATGGTCGGCAATTCTTTCAAGTCCGACATAGAGCCTGTCCTCCAACTGGGCGGATGGGGAATACACATCCCCGCCGAGATGTTATGGAAACTTGAGCACACCGAGGAATATGACCATCCCCGGCTGTTCAAGGTCTCCGCTTTCCCGGAGATCCTGGACGTCCTCCTCTGATGGGGGACGGCTATTTCCTCCTGATAGTGAAACCGAACTCGGCGTTCGAGTAGACCCTGTCCTCCTCCAAGGGGGCGGGCCCGCAGCTGGCGCCGCCAAGGCCGGTGTCAGCCGCGTCGAGACAGAGCCAGGTGTCGCCCGGGGCCGGAAGCTCGTGCTGGTGAGGCGCCAGGACAAGGTCAAGCGCCGAATAGGGCAGGGCGCTCACTGACATCACGGGAAGTCCTGAGTCTGAATGCCTTAAGCTATTCTCAGAGGCTTCGAGCACGAGCTTCCTGCCGCGGCCCTTGAGGGAGGCCCAGCGAACCTGCTCATGGTTGCCGCAGTCCTGGGGTTTCGTGTACTGGGTGAGCTGGTCAGCGACGGAGCTCTCATGGATCCCGACGAACGCGTTGGTGTAGCGGTCCGAATAGTTCTCGACGGGGCCGCGGCCATAGTAGGTGAACCTGTCCATCGACGCGGGGACCCTCATCACATAACCGAGACGTCCCAGAGGGACATCCGGCCTGTTGGAGGAGATCTTCGAGCTCAGGGTCACGCTTCCGTCACGGGCCACCGTCCAGATGACATGCGAGATGAACCGCATGACGGAGACACTGTCCTTGTCCTCGGCGATCGAGACTTCCGGCGAGGCGGTGGAGCCGACTAGGTGAGCGCCGTTCGGAGCCTTGGAGACCACGTCGAAGCTTATTTCGAGAAGGCCGCCAGCGGCTGTCACGACCATATTGGAAGCCTCGTGACCAAGGTTGTGAAGCCCCTGCCTGAACCAGCCCCGGCAGGCCCATCCGTCGTTGTTGATTATGGCCCTGAAGGCATTCAGGCGAGGCCCCTGGCCGGGGACTATCACATCCTTGCGGTGATATCTCAGTCTGGCCAGAGTGCCCTGGAGGGTGTCGAACTCAGCCTTGAACCCCCAGCCTCTGACGACGAGGTGGCCTGTCTTCTTGTCGAGGAAGTGGCGAGGGCTCCGTCCCGGTCCCTTCGACCCCTTCGACAAGCTCAGGGACCGGGAATCACGACTTAAGGCAGGGGCCGGCTGGAGGAACAACTGGTCCTTGCAGACCTCATAGCCCTTGTCCGCCCAAGGCATATTCTCTTTTAAGGTGTAACTCACATTGAGATAGCACTCCCTGCCCTCTGGAATAAGACCGACATCCAAGTCGCGGATGTCCTCCATGCGGGGGCCGAGGCCGTCCACGACGAAGGATCCGCTCCTGACCTCCTTGCCGTCGGCGAGAAGGGTCCAAACGGCGTCATAGGAGCAGGGCTCGTAATAGTTCCTGTTGAACAGGCTCAACTTGACGCTGTTCCCGGAGACTCCGGCCAAGCTGGTGTAGAGGTTCTGGTAAACCTTCTTCACCTCGAAATACTGGGGCTTCGGGGAGCGGTCGCCGTTCAGGAGGCCGTTCATCACGAACTGCCCGTCATTGGGGACGTCCCCGAAATTGCCGCCGGAGGCGAGGTACCTGACCCCTTCCTTGGTGTAGTTCCAAAGCGACTGGTCCACCCAGTCCCAGACGGCTCCTCCGATGAAAAAGTCGGTGGAGTCCATGCTCTTCCAGTACTGGGCGAAATTGCCGAGAGCGTTGCCCATGGAGTGGGCGAACTCGTTGATGTGGTAGGGATATTTAACGTCCGCCTTGCCTGTCGCAACCCTTTGGACCCACTTCACCTCGGGATACTGGCGGCAGCCGATGTCGGAGATGTCGTTGTTCCTCTCGTACTGGATCGGGCGCATGGGGTCGATGGACCTGGCGGCGGCGTAGGCATATTCGAAATTCTTCCCGGGACCGGCCTCGTTGCCCATGCTCCAGATCAGGATGCTGGGGTGGTTATAGTTGGCGGTGACCATCTCGGTCATCCTGGCCACATGGGCGTCCTTCCACTCGACCGGATGGGAGAGGGAGGCGTCGCCGTAGCGGTAGTGATGGCTCTCTATGTTGGCCTCGTCCATCAGGTAGATCCCGTACTTGTCGCAGAGATAGTACCAGTAGGGGGCGTCGGGATAGTGGGAGTCGCGGACATGGTTGATGTTCGCGCGCTTCATGAGACGGATGTCCTCCTCCATCACCTCACGGGTCACGGCGTGTCCCATCGAGGGTTCGGTCTCGTGGCGGTTGACCCCGCGTAGCTTGACCGGCTTGCCGTTCAAGTAGAAGTAGCGTCCCTCGATGCCGAACTCATCCTCTCCGGCGGGTGTGTCCTTGATTTGAACCTCCCTGAAACCCACGATGGTCGAGAATATGTCAAGGGTCTGTCCGGAAGCGTCTTTCATCTCTCCCACGAGGGTGTAGCGGTAAGGGGCCTCGGCCGACCAGGGCTTCGCGCCGGGATATTCCAGGACAGCCTCGGGACCCCGGGAGCCGAACTCGGCGACCTTCTCGTTCTCGTCTGAGTACAATCCGTTCTCGAATAGGCTATAAGTGATGGTCTGGCCCTGGGACAATCCCGTGACCTCTGCCTCCACTTTCAGGGAAGTCATTGAGGGTGTGACCCTTATGTCCCTGACCGCCACCTTGGGCTTGGCCTCGATGGAGACTGTGCGGAATATTCCCGGAAGACGGAACATGTCCTGGGCCTCAAGGTTGGAGCCGTCGGAGTTCCGGTAGACCTCGACAGCGACTATGTTCTCGCCGGCCTCGACATATTCAGTGATGTCGAACTGGGCGAGGTTACGGGAGTTTTTCGAGAAGCCCACGTACTTGCCGTTGATCCAGAGGTAGAAGAAAGAGTCCACCCCGTCGAAATCAATGAATACCCTTTTGCCGTCCCATTCCGAGGGAATCTCGAAAGAACGCCGGTACGAACCCACCTCGTTCCTGGCCTTGAACATTGTCCAGTTCTCCGGAGGGGTCCTCATGACGCCGAGCTTCCAGTCGCCCGGCTTCACCTCCTTCCACCATGGGACATTGACATTGACATAGATGGGGGTGCCGTACTTCTGGCTCCCGTCTTTCCCTATTCCCTCAACGTTCCAGTTAGAGGGCACCTTGATCAGATCCCAGGAGGAGTCGTCGAAATCCTTGGCCTGGAAGTCCGCCGGGCGGGAATCGGGATCCGGCGCCCAGTTGAATCGCCAGTCCCCGTCGAGGCTCATCCATAATGAGCTGTACTCGGGAAGGACTTTCCGGGCGGACTCGATGTCGCCGAAAGAGAAGAACCAGGCGTGAGGGGCCTCCTTGTTAAGACCGAGTTTCCCGGGAGACTGCCACTCGTCACCGGCAGGGGCGTCCTGGCGACCGAAAGCGAGTCCCGACAGGACGGCCGCCAACAGAAGTAAATGATTCATGGGAATATACTATCTCTCGTAGGTTTCGACTATCAGCTCCAGCCCCTCGTCCAGGGCGGTCTTGAGATCACGTCCTCCGGAAAGGACCTTGCAGAAACTGACCTCATCTCCCTCGACAGTCTTGACTCTCAGCCTGGCGACCTGCTTGCGGGCCTCCTTGCCGCCGATCATCCTGATCGTGTAGATGGCGAGAGTCTGGCCGGCGGTCAGGCCGTGGACCGAGCCGAGATCGATGTAGACTTCTTTCTGCTTGTCATTGCGGACACCTCCCCGCTCGATGATCTGGCAAGTCAGGGGGTACATCCCGTCGAAGAACACCATGACCCTGTTGGAAAGCCTCTTCATGGCGTTCTCAAGAGCCTTCTCGGCCGAATTGACCCATGACATGTCAGACTCCGTGACGCTGAAAGACGGGCTGGCGATCACCGCGTCGTCCCCGGCGTTCTTGACATGGAGGGTCACGGCGAGCTGGGCGCGGTAATAGACGTCGGTCCTGGTCTTCTTCTCCTTCTCGCCGTTCTTTCCCTTCACCTCGTATTCCACGATCTCGTTCTTGGTGGTGGTGGTTATGTTGGAGAGGGTGGCGTCGACATAGATCGAACCGGGGGCGGAAGCCTCATCCTTGGTCAGGGGGCCGTCCACGACACGCAGACGGTGGGCTTCCGACATTCCTTTGATGATCGCCGAGCGGACAGCGCCGTCATAACCTTCCATCTGCTTTGTGCTCTGGCCGACGAGGACGGCGGTGGCGATCTCGCCGATCACTGAGCCGGCGCTCTTGTCAGCCGTCTTCCGGGTATTCTCGAGTTTATTCATCGAGGCGACGATGACCGGGTTGCGCTCATCCTGCGAGAAAGCGGTCAAAGCTATCATGAAAATGGCCGCGGCGGCGGTCAACAATCTCTTCTTTAACATACTGGCTCCATTTTTCGACAAAGATAAGATATTATCATTAAATTTGAGTCATGAAACGATTCAACCTCCTTGCGGTCACCGCCTCACTCCTGATGTTCGCCTTTTCTTTTGTATGCCTTGGCCAAAACAATCCGAACGGGTTGTTGGTTCCAAGCGTGGATCCGGTCTCCGACTCCGTCGCTTTCGCTAAGATGAGGGCGCGGATGGACTCGATCAGGCGGTACAGGCCCACGGTGGCTGTCGTGCTGGCCGGCGGGGGCGCCAGGGGAATGGCCCATCTCGGAGTCTTGCGGTACATGGAGGAGAAAGGGATCCCCGTGGACCTCATCGGAGGAACCAGCATGGGAGGCCTGGTCTCGGGCCTGTATTCCCTTGGATACGGCGGCCAGTACCTTGACTCCCTGGTCAAGGCGATCGACTGGACAGTCATGATGTCCGACAAGATCCCGGACAGCTTCCAGACCTACAAGGTCCGCCGCAACAAGGAGCGTATGGCCGTCAACATCCCCTTCCACTACCATGACAACGACATGAGGGAGAAGATCGAGAAACAGATCAGGTACAACAAGAATTACGAGCAACGGGACACAAGGACCGGCGACATGGGCGATGAGATGATGTCGAAGATCGGGCTTGGGATGCCGGACGGCTTCCTGTTCGGGTTCAATGTGAGGAACACTTTGAGCTCGGTCTCGGTCGGCTACCAGGACTCCCTGGATTTCGCTGAATTGCCCATCCCGTTCTACTGCGTCGCCACTGACATGTACAGCATGACGGAGAAGAACTGGACATCCGGCGAGATTGTGGACGCTATGCGCTCAACCATGGCCATCCCGCTCTATTTCAGGCCTGTGAGGAAAGAGGGCATGGTTCTGGTCGACGGGGGGACCCGCAATAATTTCCCCGTGGATGTGGCCAGGGCGATGGGCGCCGACATAGTGATCGGATCCGAGATGCCGATGAACCGGGACCTTTCCGAGCTGGGGTCTTTATCGAGCATCGCGATGCAGAACATCTCCATGATGGGATCTGACGCGGCCGTCATCTGCCGGGAGAACACCGACCTTCTGGTCCAGCACCCGCTCGAGGGCTACACAATGCTGTCTTTCGACGAGGAAAGCGTCGCTGACATCATCAGCCAGGGCTACGCCAAAGCCCAGTCCCATGACGCCGAGTTCGAGGCTATTGCCGAGAGGGTCCGGTCGAGCGCCGCTGTGAGGAAATCGAAGCCGGCCGTCGACATCCACAAGCGCAAGGTGGAGGTGAAGGAGATCCTCTTCGAGGGCATCACGAAGAGAGAGGCCGACTGTCTTCTGGACCCGTCGTTGCTTCCCAGGGACAGGATGTACAACAGGGAGACGGTGGAGAGACTTCTCTCAACCATCTACGGCACAAGGGCTTTCGAGTCCGTCACCTACAGGATGAGCGGCTCGGAGGAACCCTACACCTTGGTCTTCGAGTGCCAGAAAGGCCAGACCAACGAGTTCGGTGTCGGGGCGCACGTGGACACCGATGAGAAAGTCTACATCGGCGCCCTCCTGGGCATCGGCACTAGGAAACTCAGCGGGCTTCGCTTCGTCTCGGAGCTGAAGATCGGGAATATCTCTTTCCTGAACACAGACCTGTCATTCAAGCCCTTGGCCAAACTCCCTGTCATCGGCGTGGGCCTCAAGAGCACCTACAGCGACTTCAACTACAGGGACGCCGGGGACGCCGTGCGGTTCAAGGCGCTCAACACCAGGGCGGACGCTTACATCGAGGATTCAAGGCTTGTCTACGGCAAAGCCAGGCTCGGCCTCTCGACCGAGTTCGAGCCTTACGAGAATTATCTGGGGCAGGACCTGGAATGGAGAGGCTGGGACTGGAGAAGCAACTGGCACTCGGCGTTCGCCTCTTTGAGTTATGACACCTTCGACGAGAGTTACTTCCCCACCAAGGGATTCAAGGCCACGCTGGACACAAGGTATGTGTTTGACGGCTACTCAATTTACCTCGAGGAAGAGGGGGCCCTGCACGGAGAGCATCACGAGGGGAAGGTCCCTCATTACAACGTGGGTCTCGGGAGCGTCTCCTGCGTGATACCCGTCGGAGACTCGTTCGTGATCCAGCCCACCGTCTTCGCGGGATGGTCCTCAGAGACTCCCGGACATATGAACATGACACACAGCCTGGCGGTGGGAGGCATCCTGCCGGGAAGATATGTGGATTACCAGATCCCCTTCTTCGGTTTCAACTCCGGTTTTCATGCCTGCGAGCATTACTCCGCCACGACCAAAGTGGATTTCCGTTACCGGATCAACCACAAGAACTACCTGACCCTGAGGGCAGGATCATTCCACGACGATGACGTGATCGATAACCTGTGGAAGTCCAAACCCACCGCCTACGCCTTCGGCGCCGAGATAGGGCAGAAGACCATCGCCGGTCCCATGCTTCTTGGGATCCAATGGTGCGACCTGACCGGAATCTCGGTGTCGGTCTCCTTCGGATTCGATTTCTAAGATTCCCCCTGTCAGAGCCTGACATCGACGAAGTTGGGGTAATGGTCGGTCAGAGGCAGGGTGTAGGCGTCCATCATGCAATAGTACACCAGAACCTCCTCGCCGTTCTTGGCGTTGTGGATGAAGAAGTGGTCAAGGGCTCCTGTCGCCCTGTCCGGACCCTTGCGGGAACTCTCGGCGGAGAATCCTCCCGGATCGCAGCGATGGTGGCCGTTGTGGTTGTCCCCGAACAGGGTGGCCGCCTTGTAGCAAGGGACATATCCCCAGTCGAGAAGCTGGCGGATCGGCACCGTGTCCTCCTCGCAGTTCATGTCTCCCATCAGGAAGACCACGCAGTCATATTCAGCCTTTATGATCTCAGCCTCCGACATCATCAGGCGGATCTGGGACGCCCTCGCCATGTCGCTGCCGGGCTGGTCCTTCTCGGGCCTCCACCAGAGATGGGTGTTCAGCACGGCGAAGACCTTGCCGGTGCCCTTATTCCTGAACACGGCGGAGGTGAAAGACTTCGTGTTGGCGTTGCTGAACGCCTTGGGGGTGTAGAGATTGTACCTGACCTTGAGGAGCTCCACCGCCAGGCTGTCATAGAATATCGGGGTGAAGTTCCAGGTCTGGTCCTCCGCGATCGAGTTAGTGAGACCGAGAGCCTCCAGCTTGGGGGCCAGGTAACGGTCCATGTGTGAGGAATATTCCTGCAAAGTGACGATGTCAGGCTTGTGGTCGGCCACCATCTTGGCAAAGCCGATGCTCCTGACCGAATCCCTGCAATCCAGCCCGAAAGGCTCCCAGGCCTCGGGAATAGTCTCCTTGTCGTATTGCCAGATGTTGTCGTCGAATATCCTGAGACTCGTCCCGGGAGCCCTGAGGGTGGGATCCACATCGAAGCCGGGGAAAGGAGGAGGGGTCATCTCCGCCTTGACAGCCTCCCAATCAGGAAGTACCCGGACCTTGTAGAGCCTGTAGGCGGGATCGAACGATAGGACCTTGTCGGGATTGACCAGATAGATGTGGTTCGTCCACCAGCTGGTCTCGGCTATGGTGTAGACCATGCGGCCGCTGGCCGGGTCATGGTTAAGCGACTTGACATGGCGCCTCCCCTCCATCGGGGCGAAAGGGCTGAATGTCCCCGAGGGGATGTCGAAAAGGAATACACCCTCGTGGTTGGTCACGATCAGGGCGTCCTCTCCCGAGGGAGAAAGCTCGTGGCCGCCGACACTCGGAAGCCCGGAAGACTTCTCAAGGGACAAAGAAGGGGACTCTGTCTCCCAGTCTTTCAGGGAATATTCCCTAAGTTCATTATAACCAAGGACAAAGAGGCGGTTGTACTTCTCCGACCAATAGACCCCGTGACCACTGTACAATGAGTCTTTCCAGACACAGGCCTCCGAGTTGGAAACGTCGTACAGCTCCAGGCTGTTGCCTTGCTCGTGAGTCGAGTTGGCCACGGCTATCCTGCCGCCGGGCAGCATGTCGGCCGAATGGGACATGGGCGTGCGGGCGTGGAAAAGGATCTCCCTGGTGGCGATGTCCAGAAGCAAGGTCTCCCCGGCAGACGAGGTGATGAGAATATGTTTCCCCCCGTCAACGGGCTTGCAGTCGTCCATGACACGGCTGTAATACAGCTGCTGGTCGGTGAGCTGTCCCCTGGCCTCGTCCAGGTTCCAATGCCAGACCACCTTCAGGGTGTCCCCGTTCGACGCGGCCGCGTCGACGATGTAAAGATCCTTGTCGCCGCAAGCCACGACATAATCTCCCCAGGCGGTCTTTTCCTTGCCGGAACACCCCGCGGCGGCCAGGGCGGCCACGGCCAGGACGATGATCGAAAAGACTTTTTTGATGTTCATACGCGATAATCTTATCCGTAAAAATAAGAACCGGCGCCGACTTTTCAAAACTATTATTACATTTGTACTAATAAAACGGTTTTTTGGTTAACGGGAAACGCATATTTAAAGGTAATCACTATCATATTATCACTTTAACCACTAATACTAACTAAACTGATTGGTGAAATGAAAAAACAATTGCTATGGGTTTGCGTGACAGCGGCTCTGCTCTCCGCGTCGGGAGCGGTTATGTCAGCGGGCCCCAAGTCTATCCAAAGCGGAACGGAAGTTCAGCAGCAGAGGACAGTCACCGGTGTGGTCAAGGACGCCAAGGGCGTGGCCATCGCCGGCGCCAATGTCATGGAGAAGGGCACCCTGAACGGAGCCATCACTGACATCGACGGAAGCTTCAAGCTCACTGTCCCCGCCAACGCGACTCTCGTTGTCTCCTTCATCGGATTCTCCACCCAGGAGATTCCCGTAGGGAACCAGAGCAATTTGGTCATCACCCTTCTCGAGAACTCACAGTATCTTCAGGAAGTGGTGTTCGTCGGTTACGGTACCCAGAAGAAGGTTAACCTCACCGTGCCGTTGACGTTGTCACAAGCGAAGTCCTCGACAACCGTCCCCTTTCAAACCTCACCCAAGGCCTCCAGGGAGCGGTCCCGAACCTCCAGATCACATTCGCCGACGGTAAGCCCACACGTAGCTCCGACTATCAGGTCCGTGGTACCGGCTCAATCGGCCAGGGTGGTTCCGCCCTCGTCCTCATCGACGGTGTCGAGGGAGATCCTTCCCTGCTCAACCCCAGCGATGTGGCCAGCGTCTCTGTCCTGAAGGACGCCTCCTCGGCCGCCATCTACGGAGCACGCGGAACCTTCGGCGTGATCCTCATCACCACCAAGGAGCCCAACAAGGAGAAGATCTCTGTCAACTACACCGGGAACTTCATCATGAAGTCTCCCACCGTGGTTCCTGATGTCGTCACTGACGGTCTCGAGTTCACCGAGCTCTACATCGAGTCCTACAAAGGATGGCAGGGCGCGGCCCCTTCAAAGTTCCACTCATCCTTGAAGATCACTGACAAGTGGCTCAACAACCTGCGCAACGGCGCGACCGGTGTCGTGACCGAGTCCAACGGGAACTATTCCTACTACGGAAGCACCGACTGGTTCGACCTCCTCTATAAGGACATGGCCTACGGCCACGAGCACAACCTCACCGTCCAGGGCGGCGGCGAGAAGGCCAACTTCCTGGTCTCCGGCCGTTACTACAACCAGGGCGGTATCTTTGAATATGACCCTGACGACTACTCGATGTTCAACATCCGCGCGAAGGGTTCGGTCAAGGTGACCGACTGGCTCAAGGTCAGCAACAACGCCGAGTTCTCGAACATGTCCTACCACAACCCCACCAACGTGGGTGAGGGTTCCGTCTGGTACGCCCTCGAGTCCGAGGGACAGCCTGTCAACGTGATGTTCAACCCCGACAACTCCCTGACCCAGGCCGGCGCGACCATCCTCGGTTCCTTCTATTACAAGAACAACTACCAGGACACCAACAGGAGGAATGTCCGCAACACCACAAGCTTCGTCGCCAACATCTTCCGTGACATCCTCACGCTCAACGGCGACGCCACTGTCCGTTACACTGACAACAGGCAGAACGGCGTGCAGTCCCCTGTTCCCTACAAGACCGCCGAGAACGGGGCCACCAAGTACATGGGAAGCGCCTATGACGGCATCTACACCTCCAACCACACGAAGGGTTACATCGCCACCAACCTCTACGCCCAGTACGCGCAGACATTCGGGAAGCATGACGTGAAACTCATGGTCGGTACGAACTACGAGCAGGAGACCTACAATTACATGTTCATGCACAGGAACGCGAAGCTCTTCGAGGGCGCTGACGACATCGCCCTGACGACCGGTTCCCAGAACATCAACAGCAGCTACTACAAGTGGCGGATCGGCAGCGGCTTCTTCCGCGCCAATTACGTTTTCGCCGACCGCTACCTCTTTGAGGTCAACGGACGTTACGACGGATCCTCGAAGTTCCCTACCATCCAGCAGTGGAAGTTCTTCCCGTCAGCGTCATTCGGATGGCGTGTTTCCCAGGAGCCCTTCTGGAAGATAAGCCCCGACGCCATCTCCAACCTCAAATTCAGGGTTTCCTACGGTTCACTCGGTAACGGTAACATCGCCGCCTACAGGTTCCAGGAACTCTTCTCGCTCAGCACCCAGGAAAGGCTCCTGAACAATTCGAAGAACCTTGTCACAAGCGTTCCCTCACCTATTCCCGCCGGATTGACTTGGGAGACCGCCACGACCGCGAACTTCGGTTTGGATCTGGGCCTGTTCAATGACAAGCTCACTTTCGTGGGTGACTACTACATCCGCAAGACCACCGGCATGTACTGCGCCGGCACCGAGCTCCCCGCCGTTTACGGAGCTAGCGCGCCTAAGGGCAACTACGCCGACATGACCACCAGGGGATGGGAGATCGTCTTGAGCTGGAAGGATCAGTTCAGCCTCGGCGGCAAACCCTTCTCTTACGAGATCAAGGGTACTCTCGCCGACTCCAAGTCCGTCATCGACAACTATCCCAACGATGAGAAATACATCGGCGCTGGAGCGGGCACCGGAATCCAGAATTTCAACTACTATTCCGGCATGACCCTCGGCGAGATCTGGGGATTCGAGAATGACGGTTACTTCACCGCCGCCGACTTCGACGCCAACGGTAAGCAGATCGCCGGACCTAACCAGAGCTGGGTCCAGAACAACAACAGCCGTACCTGGCAGCCTGGTGACGTCAAGTTCAAGGATCTCAACGGTGACGGCAAGATCGACTTCGGCAACTCCAAGGTCGGCGACAGCGGTGACCGTAAGATCATCGGTAACAAGCTTCCTCGTTACACCTACAGCCTCAACCTCAACTTTGGATGGAACGGTATATTCCTTTCCGCTTTCGTCCAGGGTGTCGGTCATCAGGATTGGTGGGCCGGCGGTGACAACTCCATGTTCTGGGGACAGTACAGCCGTCCTTACTCGAATATTCCCGCCGACATGATCGGCAACTGGTGGACCCCGGATAACCCCGACGCCTACTGGCCGAGGTACACCGGTTACATCGCCCACCAGGGATCACGTACTCTCCACATCCCCCAGACCAAATATCTGCAGAATGTCGGTTATATCCGTCTGAAGAACCTCCAGGTTGGTTACAGCCTCCCGAAGAAATGGATCGAGGGCGTCAAGATGCAGGCTGTCAAGCTGTATGTCTCCGGCGAGAACCTCTGGTGCTGGTCTCCTCTGTACAAGCACAGCAAGCAGTTCGATGTCAACAGCATCATGGGTGAGGACTCCGAGACCCTCAGCCTCGTGAGCTCCGGCCTGTACAGTTCCCCTATCATGGCTGATGGTGGATCCAACTACAGTTATCCTATCCTAAAGGCTTTCACCTTCGGTATCTCTGTCACTTTCTAAAGATAAGGAACAATGAAAAAGTATATATTCATAGCCCTCGCGGCTCTTCTCGGGCTTTCGGCGTGTGACATGTATGAGACTCCCAAGTCTTCTGTCGGCAAGGACGCGTTGTTCGCGAGTGAGAGTGGTCTCAAGATGTACACCAATTCCATGTACAACGTTCTGCCCGGCAGCGGAATGACATCTTGGGGTGAGACTACCACCAACATCATCAACGCTTACCAGGGCGCCCGCACAAGCCTCACGGCCACCTACACTCCTAGCATGGAAGGCAAATGGAGCTGGGGTACTCTCCGTAACATCAACTACTTCCTCGACAACAACACCAACGAGAAGGTGAGCGAGAAAGTCCGGAACAACTACAACGGCATCGCCCGTTTCTGGAGGGCGGTCTTCTATTTCGACAAGATCCGCACCTACAATGATGTCCCCTGGATCGACCACGCTCTCGATATCGACTCCGAGGAACTATTAGGAACCCGTGATTCCCGCACCGCCGTGGCGGAGCACATCTACGAGGATCTCCAGTTCGCCATAGCGAACATCACCGAGGCCACAAACTCCTCCTCCACCCTGATCACGAACCTTGTGGCCGCCGGAGAGCAGTCCCGTTTCTGCCTCTGGGAGGGAACCTTCCGCAAGTATCACGGGGAGCCTGACGCCGACAAGTGGCTCCAAAGGGCCGCCACCGCCGCCAAGATCGTCATGGACAGCAAGAAATATTCGCTGAACACCACCGGCAGCCAGCCTTACAGGGACCTCTTCATCACCAGGGTCCCGAAATCCAACGAGGTCATGCTCGCGACGGTCTACAGTGTCGCTGACGGTATCACCAACGGTATGAACCGTAAGAGTACCGCCTCGACCCTCGGCACCCCGTTCTGCCCCATCCGCCAGTTCATGAACCTCTACCTCAAGCTTGACGGCTCAAGGTACACCGACAACGAGGCCTACAAGACCCAGGAATTCTCCGAGGAATTCAACGGAAGGGACAAGCGTATCGCCCAGACCATCCGCGTCCCCGGCACCATCCGTTCCAACGGCCCCGCTTATCCTGACTGGCAGGTCACCTTCACCGGCTACATGGGAATGAAGTTCTGCACCGATGACGCCAACCTCGACGGTATGTACAGCAACGAGAACAACTACATCTGGATGCGTTACGCCGAGGTTCTCCTCAACTACGCCGAGGCGAAAGCCGAGCTCGGGACCCTCACCGACGCCGAGTGGGCCGAGACCATCGGTAAGCTCCGCGCCCGCGGTGGCATCACCGGAGGCCTCAACGCGAAGCCCACGACAGTCGACAAGTACCTGCAGGAGACCTTCTTCCCCAACATCACTGACGCCACCATCCTCGAGGTACGCCGCGAGCGTCTCATCGAGCTTGTCTGGGAGGCCACCCCGTCCTCATTCGCTGATGTCCAGCGCTGGAAAGTCGGACCGCTCCTCGGCATGAAGTGGCAGGGAATCTATGTCAAGGAGTTCGACAAGAACATTGACCTTGACCTCGACGGCACCCCGGATGTCTACTTCTACACCGGGAACAAGCCTACCCCTGAGGGACATGTTGTCTATGTCGACATGAAGAACAGCAACTGGTCGGTTGACACGGATGGCCACACCATCCTCTTCACTCCGGATAATAAGTACGAGTCATCCGATTGGGTTGACAGGGCTTATTTCCACCCGATCTCAGCCAATGACCTCGCTCTGAACCCCAACCTTGGGCAGAACCCTGGTTATTAACTGAGCCTTACTCATTAGGGAGGAGGGTGACCAAAGATTCTTCGGCAGGTGAACCTGCCTCAGAATGACACAGAACTGTCATTCTGAACGAAGTGAAGAATCTGTGGTCACCCTCTTTCTTTACTTTTTATTGATGGGATTTTGTAAATTTGTTCAGTTAACATAAGCGCCATGACCAATCGAAGAGAATTCCTCAAGACCACAGCGGCCGCCGCCGCCGCGGCGACCATCCCTATCCTGAACAGCTGCTCCGGCAAAAATGACGGCGCCGCCGAGGGAGGCCCGGCTCCCGATCCCATGCTGATCGTACCCAGGAACGCCGGTTTGCCCATAACCGGCACCTTCCTCGACGAGATCTCCCACGACATCCCTCATCAGAACTGGGGAGTCAAGGAATGGGACGCCGATTTCAGGAATATGAAAGCCATCGGCATCGACACGGTGATCATGATACGCTCCGGCTACAGGAAATTCATCACCTGGCCATCGAAGTATCTCCTGGGCAAAGGGTGCTACATGCCCTCGGTGGATCTCGTGGAACTGTTCCTCACCCTCGCCGACAAGTACGGGATGAAGTTCTTCTTCGGCCTCTACGACAGCGGAAAGTATTGGGACACAGGGGATATGACCTATGAGCTCGAGTCCAACAAATTTGTGATCGAGGAGGTCTGGAACGCCTACGGCAAGCACAAGAGCTTCCAGGGATGGTACATCAGCACGGAGATAAGCCGGAAGACCAAGGGCTGCATCGAGACCTTCCACGAGATGGGAAGGATGTGCAAGGACATCAGCGGAGGCCTCCCCACCTTCATCTCCCCATGGATCGACGGCAAGAAAGCCATCCAAGGGACCGGGCTGAAATCCAAGCAGGGAGTCTCCGTCAGCGACCACGAGAGGGAGTGGAACGAGATATTCGACGGGATACACGATGTCGTGGACGCGTGCGCCTTCCAGGACGGCCACATCGACTACGACGAGCTCGACGCCTTCTTCACTGTCAACAAGAATCTCGCGGACAAGTACGGGATGAAGTGCTGGACCAACGCCGAGACCTTCGACCGCGACATGCCGATCAACTTCCTCCCGATAAAGTTTGACAAGCTCAGGCTCAAGCTGGAGGCGGCCAAGCGCTGCGGCTACGACAAGGCCATCACCTTCGAGTTCAGCCACTTCATGAGCCCCCAGTCCGCCTATCTCCAGGCTGGACACCTGTACGATCGTTACAAGGAATATTTCGAAATCCGTTAAACCGTGGAAACAGACCGGACTAACAATCTCCCGTACCTGGTGTTCCTGTCACTCGTGGCGGCGCTGGGCGGAATCCTTTTCGGCTACGACACCGCTGTCATATCCGGGACCACGGCTGATGTCAGCGCCCAGTTCGGGCTTGACGAGATCTCCAAAGGATGGTACGTCGGCTGCGCGCTGATCGGCTCCATCATCGGAGTCGCCTGCGCCGGGATGCTCAGCGACTTCCTGGGCAGGAAGAAGACCATGCTTATCGCCGCCATCTGTTTCACCGTGTCGGCCATTGGCTGCTGCGTCTGCGCGGGCTTCCAGGATCTCGTGGCCTACAGGATCATCGGCGGCCTGGGAATAGGAATAATCAGCATAGTCTCACCTATTTACATCTCCGAGGTCTCCCCGGCCAGAATCAGGGGCACTATGGTCTCGCTCTATCAATTAGCGGTGACGATGGGCCTGCTTCTGGCCTATCTCATCAACTTCGCCATACTCTCGAACAGCGCCGCTGGTTTCGCCACACCTTTCTTCCAGAAGATATTCTCCAGCGAGATGTGGAGAGGGATGCTCGGCTCCGAGACCGTGGTCGCCCTGGCCTTCTTCATCATCATTTTCTTCATCCCGGAAAGCCCCCGGTGGCTCATGGTCAAAGGCCGGGACGAGGAGGCGTTAGGAATATTCAGAAGACTGAAGAACGGGGAGGAGAACGTCCTTCAGGAATATTCGCTCACCAAGAACTCGATCGCCGGCGAGGTGAAGTCAGAATGGTCGGAACTCCGCCATCCTGGAATTCTGAAAGCCGTCCTGATCGGCTCGGCGATAGCCATTCTCGGACAGTTCATGGGAGTGAACGCCGTGCTTTATTACGGTCCCGACATCTTCTCCAACGCCGGGCTCGCCGCCAAGGACTCCTCCTTCTCGACTGTCCTCGTGGGTCTCGTGAATATGCTCACGACAGTCCTGGCCGTGTTCATAATCGACAAGGTGGGAAGAAAGAGACTTATCTACTACGGCGTCAGCGGCATGATCGTCTGCCTGATCGCGATAGGCCTCATATTCGCCTTCCACGGCGGTGGAATAGCGCTTATCGTCTTCTTCCTCCTGTACATATTCAGCCAGGCCATCTCGATCAGCGCCGTGGTGTTCGTCCTGCTCTCTGAGATGTATCCGAACAAGGTCCGGGGGATAGCGATGTCTATCGCCGGCCTCGCCCTCTGGGTGGGGACCTACCTGATCGGCCAGTTCACCCCCTGGTGCATGAGCGCCCTGACCCCCGCCGGCACCTTCTTCCTCTTCGCCGCTATGTGCGTCCCTTATATGCTCATAATGTGGAAGTTAGTCCCCGAGACCACCGGTAAGACCCTCGAGGAGATCGAAGAATTCTGGAAAAAAGTGTGATATATTTTTGTTTATATTGTAAACTTGTTTATATTTGCACACAGGACAAGGCGGACCGCGCGGCCGTCCTTGGCACCTTAAACAAGTTAAACAGTTGACACAATGGAACAAAACAACGAAATGACGGCTCAGCAGAGCCTGTCGCTCATCACCGAGACACTCAACAACAGCCGTAAGGAAATCACTCGCGGCGGCGGGAAATATTTCATCCTCTGGGGTTGCCTGCTCACTCTTTTCTCCCTCCTGGTCTATTGCCTCTGGAAGACGACCGACAAGGCCGCGTGGAACAATCTTTGGTTCGCGATGCCGGTCATCGGATTCGTTCTTGAGAGGATCATTCGCCGCAAGGACGCCGCGGGGCGTGTACAAAATGATGTCAGCCGTATTCTCGGCGGAATCTGGGCCTCCTTCGGGATATTCGCCGTGGCGGTTTCGGCCTTCACTGTCATCTACACCCAGATCAATCCCAATCCGCTCGGCACAATCGCTGTCGTGGTTGGCCTGACGGCGGAGATTGTCCTTCTCTTCGGGCTGGCGGAATGCATCAGCGGAGTGGCCCTTAAGAATTGGGCCATCAGGATCGCGGGCCTGGTCACCGACGTCGGTGGATTAATAATTTATTACGTCGCCAACTCCGATAAGGAGCAGTTACTGATATTCACCTTCGCGGGAATCGTGCTGGCCGTGACCGGACTCATCATGAAAAACCAGAAGAAGTAGCCTATGTTCCCGAAACTGGATCCGATTCTGCACTCGGAGCTTCGGCTCGCCGTGGTTTCCATCCTGGCCGGGGTCGATGAGGCCGATTTCACCTACCTCAAGACGCGGACGGGGGCAACTTCGGGCAACCTGAGCGTGCAGATCGACAAACTCTCTTCCGCTGGCTACATCACAGTCGAGAAAGGCTTCAAGGGGAAGATGCCTCGCACCACCTGCCGGCTCACTCCCCAAGGCCAGCAAGCCTTCGCCGACTACGTCACCGCCCTCAAGCAATATCTCTCCGTCCCGAAAGATTGAAGTCACTTGCCTCCTGGCTGCTGCTAGGCAATTCCCCTGGCCCGGTTCTAGGCTGATGAGGGCAATGTCCCGCCGGAATCGAGCGCGGGGCATTGTCCTCACCAGACTCATCGCCAGTCCACGGGAAATACAGGGGGATGACCAAAAAGATCCTTCGCTTCGCTCAGGATGACAGTTCTGTGTCATTCTGAGGCAGGTTCACCTGCCGAAGAATCTGCTATTTTTGGTCACCCTCCTGTAAAAAAGCAGCCAGAAAGCAAACCCGCAAGGCACCCACGGCCTGCCCGGCTTCCCAACCTCAAAACCCATGTCCTTTCTCCATTATTAGCGGAAAATACAAACCGGGAGCAGATTTACCCGCATTGCAGGCCACTGTAAGGGCGATTCGGATGCTTCACCCCCATCTCACGACTTAGGGTCTGACATCCATAAACCCATTGCAGACCAGTGTGAGGCACTTTGGGATGCTCCCGGTCTGTAAAAAATGAGATAATCTCTGTATATTTGTTCGGGTTAATCTAAGAATATGGAAAAGGAATATTCCATTAAAACAATGCCGGGCTGGAAGTGGGCTTTGCTGCTGTTCGTGAGCCTGTTGCTTGGCTTCGTCATGTACGCTTTCGCGCAAGCGACCACCGATTTCATCAAGGCGGAGTGGGCCCAGTGCCTCTCCGCCATCGCGATCGCCGCTGCGATGATCACCCTGTACGCGCTGTTCGTCAGATGGTTCGAGAAGCATCCGGCGAGGGATATTCCTATGCGCCGCCTGATTCCCGACACCTTGAAGGGACTTGGAATAGGGCTCCTGTTCTTTATGGTGGTCGTCCTCGTGATGTCGGTCTTCGGACTTTGCGAGGTCGGCTCCTTCGGGACGGACAGGCCGTTGGCTATAGTCGCGGCGTTCTTCCTTTTCCTGGTCGTGGGAACCGGGGAAGAGATCATATTCCGAGGCATCCTTTTCAGGTGGATCGATGAGAAATGGGGCTTCTGGACCGCCCTGGCGGTGTCCTCTCTCCTGTTCGGCCTTCTGCAC
Organism: Bacteroidales bacterium; assembly: GCA_017429765.1. Taxonomy (GTDB): domain Bacteria; phylum Bacteroidota; class Bacteroidia; order Bacteroidales; family UBA932; genus Cryptobacteroides. The sequence continues at coordinate 51,034 of JAFROJ010000042.1, forward strand.
ATATTCCAACCCGGGGCGACATGGTGGTCATCTTTCGCCATCGCGGTCGAGGCCGGGCTTTTCCTGGGGTCCGCCTATAAATATTCAGGGACGTTATGGCTTCCCGTCGGCGCCCACTGGGCCTGGAATTTCGTGGAAGGGAACGTGTTCGGGTTCGCCGTGTCCGGGACAGACGCAGGAGCGTCAGTGTTCCACACCACGGTCAACGGGCCGGACATCCTGACCGGAGGAGCTTTCGGCCCAGAGGCGTCAGTCATCGCCCTGGTCGTCGGACTGCTGATGTCTCTATGGTTTATCTTGAAGGTCGTCCGCGGGAAGTGACAGCTCCTCACCGAGGATGGGGATGAACTGCCGGGCGTACCAGACGGAGTCCCTCGCCATCACAACATAGCGGTGCGGGCCGTTCTCCGAATATGAGAAATGATTCTCCCCTGACTCCGGATCAAGCGACACCGTGCCGCCAACCGTCTCGAAACCAGCCGCTTCCGGATTATTCAAACAGGCCATCCAAGTGGTCAAGGGATCCCAGGCGTAACGACCCGAGGCGATCTGGAACAAGCGGAGAGCGCCAGCAGTAGAACGAAAAGCTTTATTATTATAACAGGACGACGCACTATCCGTTCAATTAAAAGGAGTCTAATCCGCCACCGGGACAAGACGGGCGACGAAACCTCCGGAGGCGGCGAGCCTGACTTCGAGGGTGTCGCCACTGGTCACCTGCCTCATGCTCTTCTCCAAGTGGTTCGGATCAGTGTCGGCGTCCTCGGCGTCGGAATATAACTCCATTGTATATTCCCCCTCACCGAGGAAATCAAGAGGAAGGACGATGTCCCTGGCGGAGTGGTTACCGATGGATCCGACGTACCATTCAGAACCCTTCCTACGGGCCACCACAACGTATTCGTCCATCACCGCCTGAGGCACCCTCGTCTCATCCCACACGGTCGGCACCTGGCGGATGAATTCGAAACCGGGCTGGCCAGCGTAATTCGCGGGAGCGTCAGACACAAGCTGCAAGGAGCTCTCCAACACAACGTACATACCCAGCATATGGCATCTGGTGCTTGTCACGGTCGGACGCATGTACTCCACTTTGAACTCGTCGTACGGCACTGAGACAAACCCGCCCAGATGATAGTCGGCAGGCCCGGCCAGACAGCGGGTGAAGGGCATATTCAAATCGTGGTCGGCTCCCATGGAACGCGCGTGGTCCCACTTATAGACCTCGTAGTTGAGGGTATTCTCCCTGGTGAACTCGCAGGGATAGGTCCTTTGCAGACCCGAAGGTTTGCTGGCCCCGTGGAACTGAATATGCAAATGGTATTTCATCGCGAGTTCCAGAACGCGTTTCTGGAAATCGATCATCTCCTGATCGTCTCGGTCCATGAAATCCACCATCATGCCCCGGATGCCCATTTTATTAAACAGTCGGAAAGTGTTCTCCATGTCCTCCATGAGAGGCTTCCAGTGTACCCACACCCGCATCTCCACACCTTTTTGGCGGGCATATTCGCTGATCGAGGCAAAGTCGAAACCAGGATAAAGCCCGGTGGTGGAGTCGCTGTCCCCGGGCGAGCCTGGCGAACGGTCCTCGTTGTAGTACCACACCACCTCTTGCCCGTCGGGCCTCAGGATCCCCGTGATGGAGTGGTAATCTATGCCGTTCTCGGCGCAGAAGTCGATGTATTCCTTGCTGATATTGAAATTGATCGTCGCAATGTCGCCCTTCTTGGCTTCCGGCGACGCCTGGTAGCCGTTCCACCACATCCAGGTGGCTTTGCCGGGCCTGAGCCACGAGAGATCGGTCTCCTCGCAAGGGTCGCATAGTGATGTCAGGATGGTGGACTCCATCAAAGCGCCGGCCCGGTCTGAGACAAGGAACACCCTCCAAGGCGACCTGTGGGGCAGGTCGGCGACCACAGAATTCTCCGGGTTGTCCAGCCTGGGCGTGAGGCAGCCTTTCAGGACACTGTCCTCAACCCGAAGTTGCATGCCCGCATAGTCAAGAACCCTCGCCTCAGTCAGGGCCAGGTATTTCCCGCTGTCGTAAGAGAGCAGAACCGGCATGTCAGCTGTCTTCCCCTCGTCATGCCCGCTGAGTCGACGGGTCAAGTAAGGCGCCTCATGCGAACAAGCCACATTGGGAAGGTACATGGCTTTCAGAACCGGGTCCCCGGCGGGATGGATTTCCATCAACTCGCTTTTAATCAATAGTTTCCCAGCCTTTTCACTCTCCGGGAATAAATAACGGAAAGCGACCCCTTCATTAAACGCTCTCAGGAGGATTTCCACCTTGCGCCCATCGGGAGCGGTCAGCGAGACAGAGCGCTGGTTGGACACGTCACAGATGTGACTGGCCTTGCCCACGGGCATGTCATACTCTTCCGTGACGCTTTCCAGCTTTCCTCTCGACATTTTAACGCCCCGACCGAAAGACTCGTCCTCGAACTCGAGGCCTATGGGCGACGGCGTCACGAGCCTCTCGCCCTTATAGTCAATTGAGATGGTCAACCGCTCCTGATCGACGCTGAGATTCAGTTTCAAGTTCCCGTCGGGAGAGGGAACGGAGACGCCGGAAGCGGAGCAACCCGCAAGGAAGGGTACCGCGGACGCCACGATAAAGGAATATAAAAAGGTTCTCATAACTATTGGAAAATATATGAGTTGCAGGTCACGCCAAGGACACCCCACGACACAAGCCTGTCATACAATTCTTTATCGCCCACCGGAAGCCCGTAGCACTCAAGAGGGATATTCCTCTCCCGGCAACCGGCCGCGAACTCTTCAGTCAACTTCACGGACGAGGGGCGAATCACTATGTTGCGGATGTCCGGAAGGGAATCCAGCCAGGAAAGCCTGAACGATCCGGCCATATATTCCATGGGCGTGTCACACAGGGCCGAGGCTATCTCGAGATGGCGGGCGCTGAACGAGGTTATAACGAACTGCCCGTCCCGGAAGCCTTTCTCATGGATGAGGTCGATAGTCTTGGCTATTCCCTCATCGGCCAGGACACTCTTCATCTCCACATAAGGGATCAGCCCGCCTTCACGGCAGATGTCCAGATAGGTGGCCAGCAGCGGCACCTTCTCTCCCAGGCCGGCATCCAACGTCTCAAGTTCCTCAAAGGTGTAGTCAGACACCGCGCCCGGAGCGCCGGTCGTGCGTTTCAGGGTGTTGTCATGCATGCAGACAAGGACGGAGTCTTTTGTCATCTGGACGTCCGTCTCCATGCCCCGGTACGCTCCCCCGGCCTCAACTGCCTTACGGAAAGCGAGTTCCGTGTTCTCGGGATACTTGTCAGAGAATCCCCTGTGCGCCTCAAGGTTGAAGGTACCCGGGCTCCAGATCTCCGGGAACTTGTCCACCGGCCTCCCTTCGGAACATGAGACAATGACGGACGTCGCCGCCGCGAGAATCATAAACTTTTTCACAGCCATGACAGAAACTCTCATTAACCATCTTCACAAAGTTAATGAAACACCGGTTATAGTCCAATTTGCGTCACCTCCGATTGGCGTCACGGCGAGAACGCCCCTCAATGTATGCCCCTCAATGAATATCAGGCCCCCCGCGCATGGCCGCCATTCAGGCAGGGTGTTTTCCCCGTCCCCAACTCTGTACCGGAAACAGCATTTAAGGCCATTTTTGCCGTTCCCGTCCCACATTTTGGACCGGGAAAAGCAGTCCGCCTCCCGAAGAAGGTGTTTGGGAGAAGCTTTAGCTAGCGAAAGGCCCGGAGAATAAGCATGGTTGCCAAGAACTAAGGTTTTTCAGCCTTGCTGAGAATTGATATGGCTTAGTGAGTGATTATTGAGTAGGGCAAAGACTGAAATACTACAAAGTGGAAGCAGATGGATATGCGCTGCAGGGCTCTGCAGGGGCATGTGGGATGCTTTACCCCCTATTTCGGCGAGGGGGTCTGCCACGCCAAACCCCACTATAGCGCCTTCTGTGGCCGATCGGTCTGCTTCCGGTCTGTAAAAACGCCCGCCGGTTGTGGGCGGGGGTAGATACGGGACCGCAAAAAGGCCAACGACCCTTTCGGAGGTGACTCGGCACCGACCGGGGGAGTTTGAGGGGTACGCCCCTCAATGAATAATAGGCCCCGGGGGCCACGACAAAAGCCGGCGCGGACGCGTCGGCTGTTGTCGTGGTCCCTGCAGGGCATGATCCTGCGACCCCCTGATTATGAGTCAGATGCTCTAACCAACTGAGCTAAGGGACCTGGTTTCCCGATTCAAAGGTCGGGAAAAAAATTGTAAAGTCCAAATCGGCGCGCCGGCCCTTCGACCGCTCGACAAGTCACGGCAAGCCGATTCAGGGACCGGATCACGGTCAGACCTTGATCTCGACCTCGACACCCGAAGGGAGCTCAAGCTTCATCAGAGCGTCGACCGTCTTGGCGTTGCTGTCGTCAATGTCGAGAAGCCTGCAATAGGAATCGAGCTCGAACTGCTCGCGGGACTTCTTGTTGACGAAAGTGGAACGGTTGACAGTGAAGATCTTCTTGTTGGTGGGAAGCGGAATGGGACCGTTTACCTTCGCACCGGTAGCCTTCACGGTGTCCACGATCTTGGCGGCTGACTTGTCAACCAGCATGTGATCGAATGATTTGAGTTTGATTCTGATCTTTTGACTCATATCAATAATTGATTTTTAACTTTCTACAAAAACTTTGTGTTAATCCTCATCGTCGGAATGCCTGAAGCTGTAACCGCTCTTCTCGACGATCTCTTTTGCAAGGTTCGCAGGAACCTCTGAATAGTGGTCGAAGGACATCGTGCTGGTTGCACGTCCGGAAGACAGGGTCCTGAGGACTGTTACATAACCGAACTGCTCTGCAAGCGGAACGAAAGCCTTTACTATCCTTGCGCCATTGGCAGTTGAATCCATTGCCTGGATCTGGCCGCGACGGCGGTTAAGGTCACCTACGATATCGCCCATGTAATCTTCGGGGGTCACGACCTCCAATGACATAATGGGTTCGAGAAGAACCGGCTTCGCCTTCGGGCAGGCATGGCGGAAGGCCATGCGGGCTGCCATCTCGAAGGAGAGCTGGTCGGAATCGACCGGGTGGTAGGATCCGTCAATGACGGTAACCTTCATCGACTGGACCTCATAGCCAGCAAGTACACCATTGGCCATTGCAGACTTGAAACCCTTTTCGATGCTGGGGATGAATTCCTTGGGAATATTTCCACCCTTGACCTCGTTGACGAACTGGAGTCCGCTCTCGCCTTCATCGGCAGGTCCGATTTCGACGATGATGTCAGCGAACTTACCACGGCCGCCGGTCTGCTTCTTGAAGACCTCACGGTGCTGAACAGTACCTGTGATAGCCTCCCTGTAGTTGACCTGAGGTGCACCTTGGTTGATTTCGACTCCGAACTCACGGCGGAGGCGGTCGACGATGATATCAAGATGGAGCTCACCCATACCGCTGATGATCGTCTGGCCAGTCTCGTGGTCGGCCCTGACGGTAAACGTCGGGTCTTCTTCAGCGAGCTTGCCAAGGGCGACGCCAAGCTTGTCAAGATCCGTCTGGGTCTTGGGCTCGACGGCGATACCGATCACAGGGTCGGGGAACACCATTGACTCGAGAATTACAGGATGGTTCTCATCGCAGATTGTGTCTCCAGTGCGGAGATCCTTGAAACCGACAGCTGCGCAGATGTCTCCCGCTTCCACGAAATCAATTGGATTCTGGTGATTGGAGTGCATCTGGTAGAGGCGGGCGATCCTCTCTTTCTTCGCTGTGCGCACATTGTACGCATAGGAACCGGAGTCAATCCTTCCTGAATAAACCCTCATGAAGGCAAGACGACCCACGAAAGGATCCGTAGCGATCTTGAAAACGAGAGCACAGAAAGGTTGGTCTGCGGAAGGGAGAAGGTCTTCTTCGTTCCCGGTCTTCGGGCTGGTGCCTTTGACTACACCCTTGTCCAGCGGAGACGGAAGGTAGCGCATGACAGCATCGAGGAGGAACTGAACGCCCTTGTTCTTGAAAGAAGAGCCGCAGCATGCC
>JAFROJ010000002.1 GCA_017429765.1 Bacteroidales bacterium
CCTGCACCACCAACTGCCTCGCCCCTATCTCCAAGGTTCTCAACGACAAGTTCGGGATCAAGAGGGGTCTGATGACCACCGTCCACGCCGCCACGGCGACCCAGAAGACTGTCGACGGACCTTCCAAGAAGGATTGGAGAGGCGGCCGCGGCATTCTCGAGAACATCATCCCTTCCTCAACCGGTGCCGCCAAGGCTGTCGGTAAGGTTCTCCCCGAGCTGAACGGCAAGCTCACCGGCATGTCGCTCCGCGTCCCCACCTCCGATGTCTCCTTCGTCGACCTGACTTGCGAGCTCAACACTCCCGCCACCTACGCTGAGATCTGCGCCGCCATGAAGGAAGCCGCCGAGGGCGAGCTCAAGGGCATCCTGGGCTACACCGAAGAGGCTGTTGTCTCCACCGACTTCCGCAATGACGCCCGCACCTCGATCTTCGACGTGAAGGCCGGCATCCAGCTCGATCCTACCTTCGTGAAGGTCTGCGCCTGGTACGACAACGAGTGGGGTTATTCCAACAAGGTGCTCGAGATGGCACGTGTTATCGCCTAACCCTCATCCCTTTATATCATGAAAAGAACAATCTTGTCATTCATGTGCGCGGCTATCGTCCTGAGCGGCTGCGGCAACATGTCGAACACCGGCAAGGGAACCCTCATCGGTTCCGGAGCGGGTGCCGCCATAGGTGCCGGAATCGGCGCCATCATCGGCCATGACGGCAAGGGTGCCGCCATCGGAGCCGCCATCGGAACAGCCGTCGGAGCCGGAGCCGGAGCCATCATCGGAAAGAAGATGGACAAGAAGGCCGAGGAGCTCGCCGCCCTGGAGAACGCCCAGATCGAGACTGTCGAGGACGCCAACGGACTCGAGGCCATCAAGGTCACCTTCAACAGCGGTATCCTGTTCGACACCAACAAGTCCGACCTCAAGCAGGCCTCCAAGAACGAGCTCAGCCAGTTCGCCAGCAAGATGTCAGACATGGTCGACACCGACATCACCATCTACGGCCACACCGACAACACAGGTTCCGACGCCGTCAACGAGAAACTCTCCAACGCGAGGGCCCAGAGCGTCGCCAACTACCTCAAGAACTGCGGTATCGCCGCCGATCGTATGACCACCGAGGGCAAGTCCTACTCCATGCCGGTCGCTGACAACAGCACCAAGGAGGGAAGGGCCCAGAACCGCCGTGTCGAGATCTACATCTCCGCCAACGAGAAGATGATCAAGGCCGCGGAGAACGGCACTCTTGAGTAATATTCAATAAGATCTGGGGCCGAATATGGCCGAGCCGACGCGGACAATCGTGGCTCCATGCCTCACCGCCAAAGGCCAGTCATGAGACATCCCGATCGAGAGTTCAGTGAAGTCTGGAAGAGCGAGTCGCTCTTCCAGGCTTTTTTTAAAGGCCTCTATCCTCGCGAAATCAGAGTCGACGACATCCATGTCGTCGGTGTTGGTCGCCATGCCCATGAGGCCGCGGAAGCGGACGTGAGGGTAAGACCCCGAGGAAAGGACTTCCTCGATCTCACTCTCGGTGAAACCACCCTTGGTCTCCTCCGCCCCGAGATGGAGTTCAAGGAGCGCGTCAATCACCTTGCCGCGCTCGCTCCCCCACTTCTCGACAGCGTCAAGAAGCCGCTTGGAATCAATTGATTCCACAATAGTGGCGTACGGGAGAACCATCTTCAGCTTGTTGGTCTGGAGATGGCCGATGAAATGCCATTCGATGTCCCCGGGAAGAGCGGCGGCCTTAGCGGCGAATTCCTGCGGGCGGTTCTCGCCGAAGCGTCTCTGGCCCGCGTTGTAGGCGGCCATTATCTCCTCGGCCGGGTGGAATTTGGAAACTGCCACCAGTTTGACCTCTGGCGGCAGTTCATTCAAGATTCTTCTAAGATTATCTTCGACCATTTTTCTTGGCCTGCTCCCTCTGCATCTGGGCCTGCATCTTCTGGGCTTCCTCAAGCCTCTGCTGCCACTTGCTCTTGGGTTGTTTCTTGCCCTCTGTGGCCTTCAGCCTGGCCTGGATCTCCTCAGGATGGACAAACCATTTCTTGATGACCCAGGTCTCCAGCATGGTGATCAGGTTGGAGAGGAGGTAGTAGTAGCTAAGTCCGGAAGACAGGCTGTTACAGATGAAATACATCATGATCGGCATCATCCAGACGCTCATGAACCTCATGGAAGCCATCTGGGGGTCGTTGGCTCCTGGCTGCGAGGCTGTCGTCAGCTTAGAGTAGAAGAACATCGAGACGGCCATCAGCAGCGCGAACAGGGAGATGTGGTCCCCGAGAAGCGGGATCCTGGTGCCGAAGTTGATGACGGAGTCGTAGGCGCTCAAGTCCTCGGCCCAGAGGAAAGGCTGCTGGCGCAGCTCGATCGAGGCCGGGAAGAAGCGGAACATAGCCCACAGGATCGGGAATTGGAGCAGCATCGGCAGGCAACCGCCCATCGGGCTGATCCCAGCCCTCTTGTAGAGATCCATCTGCGCCTGTTGCTTCTTCATGGCGTCCTCCTGCTTGGGGTACTTCTCGCTCAGCTTGTCGATCTCCGGCTTGATGGCCTGCATCTTGGCGGAGGAGGAATATGACTTGTAGGCGAACGGAAGGACGACCAGCTTGATGAATATGGTCATCAGCAGGATGATGATCCCGAAGTTGGAGATGAACTTGTGGAGGAAGTCGAACAGGGGGATGATCACGTACTTCGTGAACAGGCCGACGACACTTCCTCCCAAAGGGATGATCCTCTCGTACTTCTGGTCGTAGGACTTGAGAGTCTTGTAGTGGTTGGGGCCGAAATAGTACTCGAAAGGAAGGACTGTCTCGCTCTGGCCGGGCTGGAAGTCAGCCCTGACGCGGGCCTGGCATGTCATGAGGTTCTTCTCCGGGTCGTCCTCCGGCAGGAAGCTGATGTCGAACTCGGCGGAGGAATATTCCTTGCCGGCCCTGAATATCGCCGAGAAGAACTGCTGCTGGAAGGCGAACCAGGCGACCTTGTTGTCAACCCTCTTGCTCGCCGAGCGCGAACGGCCTATGTCGGCCGGCTTCTTCTCTCCCGTGAAATAATAATCCAGCTTGGAGTACTGGGACTCGTTCTTGTAGCCCTTCTCCAGTCGCGGGATTGTCATGATGTAGTCCAGGTCGACAGAGAACACATTCTTGGGGATGACGTTCTCCATCCCTATGAAAGCCAAGGAGTTGGAGACAATGTACTCCCCTTCCCTGATCGAGTATCTCTGCTCGATGCGGCCACCGCCCGCGAAAGGCAGGGTCATGACCACCGAGGTGTCGGTCAGCTCCGCGACATTGAAGACGAAGTCGGAGGTGTTGACCATCTCCCCGGCGTACACCTGGACACCCAGATGACTCGCCCCTGGCTTGAAGAGGTACAGCTCATCCCCGCCGTAAGTCTTGTAGTCCTTGATCCTCGCCGAGTACGGCTGGGCGCCCTTGGTCGTGAAAGCCACCTCGAACTTGTCGTTGGAAAGGGTGACTATCGAGCCTTCGCCGGTGCGGGAAGCCTCGAGGAGGGAGTCCTTGTAGATAGGGGCCGCCTCGGAAATTCCCTCGGCGGGGGCGATCCCGGCGACCGGAGCGGCGGTGTCACGCGCGGCGGCCTCGACAGCGGCGAGGGAATCCGCCCTGAAACGCTCCACCGCGGCTATCGAGTCGAGTTCCGCCTGGATGGCCGCCTGTTTCTGATACTGTTTGTTCTGATAGAAGGTAAAGCCGAACAGGAGAAGTCCCATCAGGACAATACCGATGACTGAATTCTTGTCCATCTCAACTACTTCTCTTCCTCGACATCCGACTTAAGGATCCTGGCCTCAAGATTCTTCAGCTCGCGCTTGGCGGCCTCGATACGCTCACGCATCTGCTGGATGAGCGGCTCGGAGTTCTTGGAAGCGGAGAAGAAACCAATATTATTCTCGTAAGTGACAATGTCCTGCTGCAGCTTGTTATATTCCTGGACGAGACGGTCTTTCTCGCTGACCGGCTTCCTTGAGGCGACGGACCCGCGGCCGGCTCCCCTTGAGGCTCTCGGCGAGAAGTCCGGGAACTTGGCCTCGAAGGCGTCGTTGTAGGCCTTCTGGATCGCCTCCTTCTCCCTGTAAGGCACGAAGCCTATGGCCCTCCACTTCTCGGAGAACTCGCGGGCGGCGGTCTCGTCGGCCTCGGCGCCCTTAGGCTCGTAGGCGTTGATCTCGTCGATCAGGGCCCTCTTGGCCTTCAGGTTGCCGTAATAGTCGTTCTCGGGCTTGGCGTTCTTGTCCCTCTCGGCGAAGAACTCGTCGCAGGCGGCGCGGAAGCGCTTCCAGAGCTGCTCGGACTTCTTGCGAGGAACGGCGCCGATCTCCTTCCATTCCTTCTGGAGGGCGATGATCGCCTCGGTGGTCTTCTTCCAATCCTTGCTGTCCTTCAGAGCCTCGGCCCTCTGTATGATGGAGAGCTTCTTCTCCATATTCTCGTTCATCGAGTCCTTGAACTGGGAATAGTACTCCCTCTTGCGGGCGAAGAACTTGTCGCAGGCGGCGCGGAAACGGTCATAGATCTTCTGGTTGTCCTTCTTGGTCGCGAAACCGATGGTCCTCCACTTCTTCTGGATCTCCTCTATCTCGGAGGAAAGGGAATTCCACTCGCCGGAGGACTTGACCTCCTTCTCGGCGATCGCCTCCACCTGCTCGCAAAGTCTCGTCTTCTCCTCGAGGTTCTCCTGCTGCTTCTCCTTCTGGCCCTCGAAGTGAGCCTGGTACTTCTTGTTGATCACAGCCGTGGCGGCCTTGAAACGGTCCCAGATCGAGTCCCTGAACTCCTTGGCCACGGGGCCGTACTCCTTCCACTGCTCGTGCAGCTTCTGGAGCTCGCGGAAAGCGTCGACCACATTGGGGCTCTCAGCGAGCCTCTCGGCGTCCTCGCAGAACCTCACCTTGGCCTCGAGATTCTTCTTGAAGTCAAGGTCGCGGAGATCCCTGTTGATCTTGACCATGTCATAGAACTTCTCGACATAGAACTGATAGGTGTCGTTCAGGTCGCGGAACTTGGTCGCGGGGACAGGGCCTATCTCCTTCCAACGATTCTGGATCTCGCGGAAAGCCGGGAAAGAAGCGCTCACGTCGCCCTGGCTCTCGATCAAGGTCTTAAGCTCCTCGATCACAGCCTGCTTCGACACGAAATTATCCTCCCTTCTGGCGTCCTGCTCACGGTTATATTCAGCCCTTTCCCTCTTATAATTGGCGTACACGCCCTTGAAGGCCATCTCTATGGCCTCGAAGGGATTGTCCCTGACCTCGGTCTTAGGAGCCGGGGCCACCTCCTCTATCACATCCTCGCGGGAGGACGGCTCGTCCACCTTGGAGCCATAGCCGGCCTCGGCCTTTTCCTTGGAAAGCCTCTTGTAGAAAGCCGACTTGATCGCCTCGGCCTCCTTGTACCTTCTCATCCTGTCATCGTCCTGCGAGAGTTTGTCGAACAGGTCCGACAGCTCGGCCAGCGACATCGCCGCGAGATCCACCGGCTTCTTCTCCTCCTCAACCTTCTCCTCCTCAACCACTTCCTCAGCGGGGGCCTCTTCAGCCTCCGCTACGACCTCCTCGGCAGCCTCCACAACCTGATCTTCCTCAGCGGGGGCCGTCACCTGCTCCTCGACAACTTCCGGAGTAACCTCTACATCTGGGGCATTGTTCACCTCAGGAACAAAATCTTCACTCATACGACAAAATTATTAGAGTTTCACTTTAATGCCATAATCAGCATTTTACAAATATAGACAAAAAAAACAATTAAAAAACTTATTTTCGCGAAAGGAAACTTTTGACCTTATGCGAATCGACATCCTCACGGTGGTTCCCGAGCTTCTGGAAAGCCCTCTGGGACACTCCATAGTAGGCAGGGCCATCAAAAAAGGCCTTGTCGAGATCCATGTCCACAATCTCAGGAAACACGGGATCGGCCCCAGGGCGAACGTCGACGACTACTGCTACGGCGGCGACGCCGGCATGGTCATGATGGTGGAGCCCGTGGACAGGATGATCGCGGAACTCAAGGCCGAGCGGGAATATGACGAAGTGATCTACCTCTCCCCCGACGGTGAGAGGCTGACGCAAGCCATTTCCAACGAGTTGTCACTCAAGGAAAACCTGATCCTGCTCTGCGGCCATTACAAAGGAATAGACCAGAGGATCAGGGAGCATCTGGTATCCCGGGAGATCTCTGTCGGGGACTATGTGGTCAGCGGCGGCGAGATTCCCGCGGCCCTGCTGGCCGACTCGATAATTCGGCTCATCCCCGGGGCCCTCACTGACGAGACCTCGGCCCTCAGCGACAGTTTCCAGGACGGCCTCCTCTCCCCTCCCGTCTACACCCGCCCGGCGGATTACAAAGGGTGGAAGGTGCCAGAGGTTCTTCTCAGCGGCAACCCCAAGCTCATCCGGGAGTGGCAGGACGAGCAGGCCCTGGAGCGCACGAGGCTCCTCCGTCCCGAGATGCTCGGGGAATCAGCTGATTAATTAGGGTTACGGCCGTGGCACAGACGGTACGACAGGCCGCTGCCGCAAGGGCAGGGCTCGTCGGGCATAACCGACGGCACGAACAGGCCCATGAGGGGATTCTTCCGGATCATCTCCCGGACCGGATCCTCCTCGCTCTGCAGGATCACCTTGAGGCGGTTGGTCTCGTTGGATGAATATCCCTTGAGGAGCCATTTGGGGAGGCTGTTGGCGTAGGCCGCCACGACCTCCATGCAGGCGTTATACTCGTCAAAAGAATCGATGTCCTCCTGCTTGTCGGAGACGCAACCGAAGATCTCCTCCGTCGCGTCGTCGCCCCAGACCATCTGCGAGTTCATCCAGATATCGTGCTCCTCCAGGACAAGGTCCCTTCCCGAATATCCAAGGGCTAAAAGCATCTCCACCAGCCTTTTACCCTCCTCGGTCCCGAGCCCGAAGACAAACTCCGGGGAGCCGGTCCCCGCCTCTAGAGCCTCCTGGGGGGTGAAGCGGCGGAAGCCCTCAATGTCTTGATATTCCTTACGCCCCTCGACTATCTTGGCGGGCTCGTAGATCCCGGGAGCGGCCACGCAAGGCTCCCCCTCTATGTCGATCCGGCAGAGTTTGAAGACAGCGCTGGCGGCCAGGCGCCCAGTGAACACCTCCATGCTCCAGCGGCCCGCCCACATGTTGTAGTCGAGCATCATCTCGTAGAACTCATCGACGGTGAGGACACCGTAGAGGCTGAGATAGCCGAAAGCGGCCCTCTCCATCTCGAAGGAGCCGTCTTTCTCCCCTCTCGCTATCGCCTGGCCGATGTGAGGCGAGACGATGTCGTGGACTTCCTTGGGGATCCACACCTCTTTCACGTTGTCGTCAGCGACCGCCGAACCGAGAAGGCCGACAGTCTCGAGCACGGTGGGATAGTCGGGCGTCTCAACGGTGACGGGGACTTCCGGACCCGCCTCCACAAGGGTCTGGAGCAGCCTCAGATCCCTCTCCAGCATATTCCCGAGCCACTCAGAGGGCCTCTCGACGATGAAGGCGCCGAGCCTCTGGACGAACTCGCGCTTCCGGACACGCAGGGGAAAGTCCGCCCCGAAGAAAAGGCGGATGTCCTCCAAGTCAACCTTAGCGAGGCTCGACAGTGTCTCGAATATGCTTGCTTTAGGCATGGGGTGCAAAGATAAAAAAAGAGTTTTTGGTTTTTTAATATATTATTGGTATTTTTGAAAGAAGAATATAATTTTTTATCACATACCGGTTATGAAAAAATCAACGTTGTTTGAGCCACCTGTGGTGACTGTCATTGACTTGAGAATGTCTGGAGACATTCTCGTAGCGTCCTTCCGAGGACTAGTCGAGACTGAGGGTCAGGAGTATAATGAATACGATTATTCCGACCAGGACTGGACAGTTCTGCCCTAATCAATCCTAATTATCAAACTGAAAAACAGAGAGAGAGAAATGAAAAGAATAATTAGAATTTCCGCGCTTGCCGCCCTCGTATGCGGGCTGGCCTATGTCGTCTCTTCCTGCGAACAGAAGGAGGAGTTCGAGGAGCCTGAACAGGAAGTTGTTTTCGCCGCTGCGACCACTTATAACAACCTGCCCGAGACCAGGACTATCTATAGCGGAGACCTCGTTGAAGTCAACGGAGTGAACATGGAAAGGATTGACTGGGTCGCCGGCACCGACAAGATCAAGGTGCTGAACAGCAACACCGGCTCGGCCGCTGTTTACACTGTCGGCACACCTTCCACTTCCGGAGTGAAGAGTGAAGCTCCCGTCACCCCTGACGGGGCAAAACTCACATGGGGTTCCGAAGCCACCAACACCTTCTATGGCGTTTATCCTTCGACAGCTATGGACGCCAGCAATGTGATCGGGGCCAGCATCCCGGCGGTCCAGCCTCAAACCGAGTCTCACACCGGAGCGAACAGCGGTGGCACTTTCACCAATCCCACGATGAGCCAGTACGCCTATATGGTGGCGAAAGTGACCGCTAACAACGGCGAGAATGTCACCCTCCCGTTCACCCCGGCCATGACCGCTTTCGAGTTCAAGGTCGGTTTAGCGGGCACAACAGGCACGGCGACAGTGAAGAAGTTCGAGATGACATCGAGCGCCAAAGCCCTCACCGGAGACTGGACCTGGGACGGCGCCACTGAGACCTTCACCTGCCCGAGCCGCGTGGCCGGGACCAACGACAAGATCACCGTCAACTTCTCACCGGCCGCCACGAGCACAGCGAGCGCCCCTCTGAGATTCACGATCTTCGCCCTTCCGCAGGACCTCTCAGGCGTGACCATCACCTTCACGCTTTCTGACGACACCGCCAGGAGCCTGACCCTTCCGAACACCTTCTTAGGCACGAAGAAGTATCGCATCACAACTCCCGGACTTCCCGCTGACGATGACTGGATTTATGCTGTTGATGAGATTAACGACATCGCCTTTACCGGCCATGATCCTGTCGATCCCATCGGCTACAACGTGAAGAGTTATCGCTACCGCGCTTCTGATATTTCTAACAAGGTCGCGGTTCCTTGGAAGACCCAGTATTCTCTTGATGGTGGCACCACCTGGACAGACGTGCCTTCTACAGGTGTCATCTCCGGTTCTGACTACTCTGTCAACAGCGCCGCTATCACTGGCGACGGTGTCGGCACATCAAATTACTCCGACGGCGAGGATCGCTCCGCAAAACTGAGCAATTCCACAACCCCGACAGGAGACGAAGAGCATACTCCCGCTACCATTATCGCTGACCTGGCTTCTAGGACAGCTAAAGGATCCGCCTCGTCTCCCTATGACTTGTCCATGTACGATATTATGGGCAATTCACACGCTCAGACCACAGCCAACAGCTACGTCGTAACTGCTCCTGGAACCTATAAGTTCCCCGTTGTCTATGGTAACGCTATCACCAACGGAGACACTGATTACACCGAGGCCTTCTGGCCGGCAAGTCGCGGTGGCTCCGGCGAAGGCAGCGCATCACAGATTTCAAGCGTCTACTTCAATCATGAGAGCACAAACACCTTCCGCTATATCGCCAGATTCATTAGGGCCGATGGTCAATTCATGACAGTCGCGAATATCGTTGACGATATGAATCCCACTAATCCTAACGCCGCGATTGTCTGGCAGAACCGTATGGAATTGACCCCCGGAGAGACCCCGGGACCCATTGTCCAGGAATCTTCCGTCAGTTATGACAACGGTTACATCACGTTCACGGTCCTTCCCGAGGACATTCGTCCCGGCAACATCGTCATCGCTCTTCGCGGCGGTACTGATTTGCTTCCGGCAAACACTATCTTGTGGAGTTGGCAGATATGGGTGACCGCGGATGACCTGACTCCTGTTACAGTCCCTGGAGGAGCCTTGATGCCGTATAATCTCGGTTACATCGACAGTACGCCCGCAGGCGTCCAGACTTATCCTAACCGCCTCATCCAATTCAGGATTGTCCAGGTGGAAAACGACGTCGAGCACGAGACTGAGGACTTCACAATCGAGCAGATTGGTGACGGTCGCTCCTGGGACGCCAGCATCGGATTCAATGTCTACTATCAGTGGGGCCGCAAGGACCCGATGATCCCGGCCAAGGATTATGGCGCGACAACCAGGACACTTCCTCTTGCTGCGCAACAACAAGTACCGGCGAGTGATCCAAAAACTAGAGAGGTTTATCCTGACGCGGACATCACGGTCGGAACAGGTTATACAATTAATGTGCAAGGTATAGCCTTAGCAGGTGGCGCGACTGCGCATGTTTCTTATCCTAATGGTAATTATGACTATGTATCGGGTATTACTCATCCTTATAATGCCTATATTAATGGGAAATCTACCGGTTGGATAGGAGGCTACATTAATGGAAACATTGACGGTAATACGACAAATAACGACGCGCTCGACCGTCAGTTAAGTGCTATCCCCGTAAATCTTTGGAATAACGGGATGTACACAACTATGGATGGGAATGTTGCCGGTATTTGGAAGACAGTTTACGATCCATGCCCTCCCGGATTCTGCGTACCGACATTAGGCGTTTTCGGAGGCCTCACTGCAAGCAGCCTTGTCGGAAGGACATCGGACGGCGCTTATTTCAATGTCAACGGCGCGAGATTGTTTATGCCTTATTCTGGTCTTAGGGTGTACTACGCGATGGGTGACGGCAACTATGAGCTTTGGGCAGAAGAGGTTCGCAAGTCCGGTTGGTACTGGACAGACAGTAACAATGGCGACGTGTCTTTGACAGGACAATGCTATTGGGCGAGATGCTTCTCTTTCGGTCAAAACATGATTAATCCTTCTTTACCGTTGTCCAGTTCGAAGGAATACACTCGCGGATCTGCTTTGGCAATCCGTCCGATGGTTGACCCTAAGGTTTCGACAGGTCCCGCTCCGACCCCGACCCCGTCCCCTTCGCCGTCTCCCTCAGCCGCCCCTGTCGGCAGCATCCAGCCCATCGGCAACGGCAGTGAGATTCCGGCGAACTAACAACTGAATTCGCTGCCAACTTATATTATTCTAAATAAGAGAAAGTAAATGAAAAGAAATAGCGCCTCGCGCAAGTGGTTGATCCCTAGCCTATTCCTGCTAGTGTCCTGTGGACAGGAAGTGATGAAGGAAGCTCCGGAAACGAGAAGACTTCAGATAGTCGCTTGCCAGGACCCGGCCGAGTCAATGGACAAAACATCGACCAAAACCACGCTGGTTGACGGTGTTAATGTCTATTGGACAGCAAGTGACAGAATCATGGTCTTCAGTGCGGGATCGAGTGCCAGGTTCACATCTGAGAACACGGAACCCGCGGCTGAGGCCACTTTCACAGGGACTATCGAACTGCCAGAAGAATCAGCGGCAGACCCCTATGTCAGGGCGCTATATCCTTTCAACTCTAACGCCACTTTGCGGGAAGGGACGGTCACAACGACCCTCCCTTCCACGCAGGTGGGAGTCGCCGGGACGTTCGATGACGACCTGGTGATTCTCGCGTCCAGAGGGGTTCCTCCTTCCGCGAGCGGCTCCCAGACTGTCTCCATGGACATGACCTTCAAACATGTCTGCTCTGGTATCAAGTTCCGCCTTGTACGTGACGACGTCAAGCGCGTGAAGTTGACTTCTAGAGGGGGCGAGCCTGTGGCCGGAAAATTCTCATTCGCTTGGAATAACAGCGGTGTCCCCGTTGTTTCTTCTGTGACTACGCCTTCCTCCAGTGTCACGGTGAACGCCCCCTCGGGCGGCGCCTTCACACCTGGTGTCTGGTATTATATTGTCACCCTGCCGGTCGAGTTCACCAGTGGCGTGACTTTCACGCTCACCAACACAGACAACCTGACCGCCGAAAGGGTCATAGAGACAGGGTTCTCTCTCTCTCAGGGCGCTTTCAGCAGCGCCACCGATCTTGACGCCAATATTCAATTCGTCGAAGGCGGCGGCGACGAGCCTGAGCCTGAAGTGGAAGTCCAGGTCGCTGGTCCCGACACATGGGTGGCGACGGATGAGCTGAAGCGTGTCATTCCGACTGTCAACACTGGAGAAGATGTCCCTTCCACCCGCGACAATCGCAAGGTTCTCATGTTCTATACAACATGGCACACGGACCATCAGGTAACGTATTCGCCTATAGTGAATGTGACAGGAGTAAAATGGCTCTATCCTGAAGCGCTCACAAATCCGACCCATGGAGCTTGGGGTAATTCAAGCAATTACACCGCTGACGGCAGCAACAATGGTAAAGCCGCTCAACTCTGCTTCTGGGGTGAACCTTTGTTCGGATACTATCGCACGACTGATCCCTGGGTGCTTCGCAAACACGCTGAGATGCTGGCTGACGCGGGCGTTGACGCCGTGATCTTCGACTGCACCAACGGAGAGTTCCTCTGGCTGTCCTCGGTCGAGGCTCTTTTCAAGACTTGGTCCGCCGCCAAGGCCGAAGGCGTGAATGTCCCTAAGGTAGCGTTCATGCTCCAACTCAGTGTCCAAAAGGTCAATGAGAGGAACGCCTTGAGGATGCTGTATTACGGATATACGGATTCGAGTCAATATGACAATAATAGCTCGTTAAAGGGATTCTATAGCAGAGGTGAGTATTCAGATCTTTGGTTCCGTCTTGATGGAGACACAAAGCCGTTCATAATGGCCTATCCTGAGTCACTCGATTTGACTAACCCCGAAGACAAGAAGATTTTCGACTTCTTCACCTGGCGTCCCGGACAACCTGACTATGTATATGGTGACCATCCGGACGGTTACGGCAACCACCAGTGGGGCTGGCTCCAGAATTATCCTCAGAATAAATTCAATTATAATTCGGTAACAGGAGAGACCGAGCAGATGACCGTCGGTGTCGCCCAGAACGCTTCTGACGCTAGCGGCGGACATTGCTTCGCGATCAACTCCCCTGACACTTATGGGCGTAGTTACACCAAGGCTCACGGCAACCAGAATCTCGTCGAGGCCACTGAGCCCGGAGAAGTCGCTTCCTTCAAGTATGGCTACAACTTCCAAGAGCAGTGGGACAGGGCCCACGAGGTGGATCCGCATTATGTGCTCATTACTCAGTGGAATGAGTGGGTGGCCCTGAAGATGAACCAATGGCCGACAAAGGGCGCCTCTCAAGGATGGTACGGCTCACCTAATCCTCCCGGCTATGCATTCGCTGATCAGTTCGACGCCGAACGCAGCCGTGACATAGAGCCTACCGCTAACTGGGGAGATAATGGCGACAATTATTACTATCAGCTTGTCAAGAACGTCCGCAAGTTCAAGGGTGTCGGCGCTTATCCGAACGTGAGTGGAAAGAAGACCATGGCAATTGATGGCGACTTCACCGGTTGGGAAAAGGTTTCCCCGGACTTCAAGCACTATGGCGGAAACACGATGAAGCGTGACCACGCCGGTCATTCTTCCCTTAAATACACCAACACCACCAACCGCAACGACTTCGTGGACGCCCGTGTGACGAGGGATAATGATTATGTGTATTTCTATATCGAGACGAAGGCGAACATAACGGACTACAGAAACGACAAGTGGATGCGCCTGCTGATCGACATCGACATGAACTGGAACACCGGCTGGAAGGGCTATGATTTCTGCGTCAACTATCTGAATCCGACATCGGCTAGCCAAGGCATCGTGTCTCGCGCTACAGGTTCTGATTGGGAATGGGAGGACGCCGGCACCTTCGACTATGCTGTCAACGGAAACAAGATGGAGATCCGTGTCCCCCGCTCGGTGCTCGGCCTTGGAGCTGACGACAAACTCGACTTCGGCTTCAAGTGGTGCGACAACAACCTGTATGACGAGATCCCCGCAGGCCGCGAGACCCGCATCCTTAACCTCTACGTTGACGGCGACGCCGCTCCCGGAGGACGGTTCAATTTCCACTACAAGGAACCTGTGGAGTAAACAGTTTTTAGATTATTAATGCGCTGGTACTCAAAAGATTGCTTAATAACCTAATAAGCAATCAGATGGTATCGATTAAACTATGCATTATCGCTTGATTGCCTGTCAATCTAGCGGTTTGTGACAGACCTTCGCGAGGGTGACTCCGGTGGTTCGACTGGCTCACCAACCGGGAGATCCTTCGCTTCGCCCTTCGACAGGCTCAGGGCAGGCCTCAGGATGACAGCCTGGGTGACGATACGTGGGGGCGGGCTCACCAAGCGGAGAGGTTTGGAATAGCCGGGTTTTTAGTATCTTCGCGGTAATGAAATTCCGTCTTGAATCGACATACAAACCGTCCGGGGACCAGCCGGAGGCGATTGACGGGCTGTGCAAGGCGCTCAGCCAGGGCGTGGGGGACGTGACCCTGCTCGGCGTGACCGGTTCTGGGAAAACCTTCACCATGGCCAACGTGATCGAGAGGCTGCAGAGACCAGCCCTGGTTCTCAGCCACAACAAGACCCTGGCCGCCCAGCTTTACGGCGAGTTCAAGTCCTTCTTTCCCTCCAACGCCGTGGAGTATTTCGTGTCCTATTACGACTATTACCAGCCGGAGGCCTATCTTCCCACCACGGACACCTACATCGAGAAAGACCTCAGCATCAACGACCAGATCGACAAACTGAGACTCAGCGCCGCCTCGGCCCTGATGTCGGGAAGACGAGATGTGATCGTGGTCTCCAGCGTCTCATGCCTGTACGGCATCGGCAACCCGGAGGATTTCCACGCCCAGTCGGTGACCGTCAAAAAGGGAGAGATGCGCTCGTTGACCAGGCTTCTCTACCATCTTGTGGACGCCAATTACAGCCGGACCGAGGTGGATTTCAAGAGAGGCACTTTCAGGGTGCGAGGGGACACGGTCGACGTGTTCCTCGGAGGCTCCGACGAGGCAGTGAGGATAGAGTTTTTCGGGGACGAGGTGGAGTCCCTGTCGCTGATCGATCCGGTCACAGGGGCGAGAATAGAGGACCTGGACGAGGTGCCGATATTCCCAGCCACGAACTTCGTCACGACAAGGGAGAGGAGCATAAAGGCCGTCAGCCAGATCCAGGACGACCTCAAAAAGCAGATCGACTATTTCATCGAGATAGGCAAAGGCCTGGAAGCCAAGCGCTTGCAGCAAAGGGTCGAGAACGACCTGGAGATGATCAAGGAGATGGGCTATTGCCCCGGGATCGAGAACTACTCCCGCTATCTCGACGGGAGGCAGCCCGGCCAGAGACCATTCTGCCTTATCGACTATTTCCCGAACGACTTCATCACCTTCATCGACGAGAGCCACGTAACGATCCCCCAGATCAGGGCCATGTACGGGGGCGACCATTCACGCAAGTCAGTGCTTGTTGAATATGGTTTCCGCCTCCCGGCGGCGGCGGACAACAGGCCTCTCAAGTTCGACGAGTTCAACGACATCACGGGGCAGAAGGTCTATGTCAGCGCCACGCCCGCAGACTATGAGCTTGAGCGCTCGGAAGGCCTTGTGGTTGAGCAGGTTGTGAGGCCCACAGGCTTGCTGGATCCGCCTATCGAGGTCCGCCCGGAGAAGAATCAGGTGGACGATCTTGTCGAGGAGATAAGAAAGAGGGCTGAGAACGACGAGAGGGTTCTCGTCACCACCCTGACCAAGAAAATGGCCGAGGAGCTGACGGATTACCTTGACAGGATCGGGGTGAGAGTCAGGTACATCCACTCCGACGTGGACACCTCCGAGAGGGTCGAGATCATCGAGGATTTCAAGAACGGCCTCTTCGACGTGCTGGTCGGGGTGAACCTGCTGAGGGAGGGGCTGGATATTCCCACAGTCTCGCTCGTCGCGATCCTCGACGCTGACAAGGAAGGTTTCCTGCGCTCCGGAAGGGCTCTGACCCAGACGGCGGGAAGGGCCGCGAGGAATGTCAACGGCCTGGTGATAATGTACGCCGACACTGTGACTGACTCGATGGAGGAGACCATTCGGGAGACGAACCGGCGTCGCAGGAAACAGATGGAATACAACAAGATCCATCACATCACCCCGAAGCAGGTGGAGGTCAGGAGGAATGTGCTGGCCAGCGAATTGTACGGCCCTTCGACAGGCTCAGGGACCGGAACAATTTCAGGGACCGGAACAATTACAGGGACCGGAATAATTTCAGGGAGCGGGAGCGTCAATTCCCGGATCCTCAACGGGCCGAGCGGAAGGGTGAGCGCGAGGGACTCCGTCTCCGACCCGACATATATTCCCAACCCGAGCGAGCTGGGAAGGGGAAGCGTCTCGGTGGGTCTCGGCCACGACTCCAGACGCGAGAGTTCCTCCGCCTATGTGGACGGCTATGTCAAGGCCGACCTGGCCGCCGTCCTGCAAGACCCCGTGATCAGGGCGATGAGCAGGGAGCAGATCGAGAAGACGATCGCGGAGGACAAACGGAGGATGGAGCGCTCGGCGGCCGAGCTGGATTTCAGCCAGGCGGCCAAGTTCCGGGACGAGATGTGGGCTCTCCAGGAATATCTGAAAGTCTGGAAATCCTAGACGCGGGTCACCTTGACCACGTGCTTGAGATTCTTTATCTGGGAAATAACCTTGTCGAGCTCCATGTTCGACGGCACGCTGACCCTCATGGTGATCTCGTAGGTGCCGCCACGGCCGTTCTCGGCGACATTGAAAGACCTCAGCGAGGCCTTGAACGAGCCGACGACCTCTGTGATACGCCCGATCACCGACGGCTCGATCCCCGTGACAACCTTAAGAGTGCCCTGGAAACTGCCTCCTGAGGGCGTGTCGGCCCATCTCACCTTCTGAATCCTGTAGGGATAGGCGCTGATCAACCTGGCCGCGTTAGGGCAGGATATGCGATGGATCTTGATGCCCTCCGTCCTGGTCACGAAGCCGAACACATCGTCCCCGAAGACCGGGTGGCAGCACTTCGCCATCTTGTAGTCCAGGTTCCTGAGATCCTTGGCGTTCAGAACGAGGATGTCGTCCGAGCCGACAGTGCCGGTCTCCCAGTCACCCGCCCTGGCCTCTATCCTCGCGGCCTCGGCCTCCCTCGCGGCGTCCACCGCCAGCGCCGCCTGCTTGTCATGCTCCTGGATGAAGGTCTTAATGTCGGCCATGTCGACCTCAGCGTCGGCCACCGCGGCGTAGAAAGAGTTCTGTGTGGGGAACTTACGCTTCTTAAGATATTCCGTGACCATGTCGTCAGGGAGCTCCAGCTTCCAGTTCTTCAGACGCCTCGCCAAAAGCTCGCGGCCGGCCGCCGCCTTCTTGTATTCCTCCTCGTCGAGCTCCCTTTTGATCCTGCTCCTGGCCTTGGAAGTCACGACGAAGCTCAGCCAGTCAGGAGACGGCTTCTGGTTCTTCCCGGACATGATCTCGACCACATCCCCCGTCTTAAGCTTCTCACGGATGGAGACGGCCTTCCCGTTCACTCGCCCCCCGACACAGCGGACACCGAGGCCCGTGTGGATGTTGAACGCGAAATCCAGGACGGTGGCCCCCGCCGAGAGGATCCTCAACTCGCCGGTCGGGGTGAACACGAATATCTCCTTGGAGGGCGGCTGCGGAAGATCCTCCGGACTCCCGTCGCTGGGATGCTCCAGCGCGTAACGGACCGAGGTCAGCCACTTGTCCATCTGCTCCTCATGGCGGACTCCCTTGTAGGACCAGTGGGCGGCCTGGCCGTTCTCTGCCTCCTCGTCCATCCTGCGAGTCCTGATCTGGACCTCGATGTAGGCTCCCCTCCTGTTCTTCACGGTGATATGCAATGACTCGTAGCCGTTCGGCTTGGGATTGGTGATCCAGTCCCTCAGGCGGCTGGTGTCCTGCTCATATTCCTTTGTCACATGGGAGAACACCTTCCAGCACAGGTCCTTCTCGACCTTCGGGTCAGGCTCGCAGTCGATGATGAAACGGATGGCGAACACGTCGAAGACCCCCTCGAAGGGAACCTTCTGCTTGCGCATCTTCGTCCAGATCGAATAGGCGGCCTTGGTCCTGATCTTAAGCTTGTACTTTATCCCCTCGTCGGAGAGCTCTTTCTTCAAAGGCTGGATGAACTCCATCATCAGCCTCTCTCGGTCCCTCTCAGTGGCCTTCAGCTTATTGGTGATGGCCCTGTACTCGACGGGCTCGGTGTGGCGGAAATAGATGTCCTCCATCTCCCGCTTGATATTGTAGAGCCCAAGCTGGTGCGCCAGGGGGATGTAGAGCATGAGGGTCTCGAGGATCTTGTTCTCCCGGGAGCTTTTCGGGAATATCCCAAGATTCCTCATCACCTCAAGCCGGTCGGCGATTTTCAGGACCGTCACCCTGGGGTCGGTTGAGTACTGGACTATGAGTTTCTTGTAGTTCTCGGCCTCCAGCCTGGTGTCCTTGGGCCTGATCGTGGCGATCTTGTTCAGACCCTCCACCATGGTCCGCACATCCTCCGGAAACCCCTCCAACGCCACCCCGGTCCTTGCATTCACCCCGGCCCCCGCATTTACCACGGTCCCTGAGCCAGTCGAAGGGGTCGAAGGGGTCGAAGGGCCCATCCTCATCGCCTCATGGAGGAACACCGCCGCCGCGCACTCGGCCGGAAGACCGATCTCGTCAGCGGCGATCAGTGCCACGTTCTCCGGGTGCTCGATGAAAGGCCTACCGTTCTCCCGAGTCTTGCCCGAGAGCGCGGCCAGGGCCACCTCATACGCCCTGCCGACGAGAGCCTGACTGGCTCCGTCGAACTGGGGAAATAATCTCTGGATCCTGTCGTTCATCACCAAAATCAATTAAAAATCAGCTAGTTCCCCGAAAACTTCCGCAAATCCAAGGCCCGTTGGAACTCCCTTGCGTTGCGGTTATGCTCGGTCAGAGTGACGGCGAACTTGTGGGTGCCGTCCATAGCGGCGCTCGCGCAGAAATAGAGGTAGCCATGCCTGTCAGGATTCAGGACGGCGTTGAGGCTGGCTTTGTCCGGAACGCAGATCGGCCCCGGAGGCAGGCCCTCATGGAGGTAGGTGTTGTACGGCGAGTCGACCTCAAGATGCCTGAGCAGAATCCGGTTGAGGGTGTAGCCGTAGCAGAAAGCGACAGTCGGGTCGGCCTGGAGCCTCATCCCTATTCGGAGACGGTTGAGATAGACTCCGGCGATCGAAGAGTACTCCGGCTCATGGTTGGACTCTGCCTTGACTATGGAGGCCACAATCGAGACCTCCTTCCGGGAAAGCCCCTGCACGCCGGCCAGACGGAGGTTGTCGGAGGTCCAGAAAGCGTCGTAGGCCGCTTTCAGCTTGTCCAGGACATCCTTCATCGAGTCGGTCCAGTAGACCTGATAGGTGTCGGGAATAATCAGGGAGAACACGTCGTCGGGGGTGAAACCGTAAGTCGAGAGCAGCTCCTTGTTGTTAAGAGCCGAGATGACAGTCGTGGAGTCCATCAGCATCTGGCGGGATATCTTCCTGGCTATCACTTCCTTAAGCCTCATGGTTCCGGAGAGGGAAAGGTTGACCGGGGTCTGCCACCCCGCCTTCAGCATCCTCGGGACATAGACGCTCGGCTTGCCCTTCTCGACCACATAGTGGCCGGGTCTAATGTCCCTGTCGGCCAGGCCGGCCATGACCCTCCTGAGACTGCCCCGGCGGGACACCACGCTGTCGGGAATAGCGGCCAGCACCTCGGAAACGCTCATCCCGGGATAGACGTACAGCTCCGCCTTGCCGGAGAAATTGGCCTTACGGTTGTCGCCGTACCATCTGCCACCGACCGCTCCCGCCGCCACGACGGCGGTCAGGGCGGCTATCAACAAGATCAGTTTCCAAGTCTTCATCTCACGTTCCTCTTTTTGCCGCGGAGCACTATGGTGTCTCCCTCCCTCGGCTGGTAGCCGGCGTCAAAGCCGTTCATCTTCCTGACACTGGACATCCTGACCCCGAACCTCTGGCAGATGTCCCAGAGGCTCTGGGACTCGTCATCCACGATGAATTTGTCAAGCCCCTTCTCGGACTGTTTCTTCTTGGACTGAAGGTAGACCACGGTTCCCGGAAGAAGCTCCCTGGGGGCAGTGAGGTCGTTGTATTTCAGTATCTCCCTCAGGAACAGACCGTAACGGGACGCTATGCTGGAATAAGTCTCGCCCTCCATCGCTGTGACGAAAGGCACGCCGTTCTTGGAATAGGCCTCCCTCGTCAGGGAGAACTTAAACTCCTCCAGGCCGGACTTGTCTATCCTCTTAGGCTCCTCCAGCGAGAGAGGAGACTGGGGGATGGTGCCTGTGATCTCGTCGTCAGAGGTCTTCTTCCTGGCCTTCCTTGACTTCTTGGCCTTTTTGGCCGGCTTGGCCTGACTCTCCGCCGGCTTGGCCTGGGGTTTAATCTCCGGGCTGTCCTTCACAGCCTCCCCGACGGACTCGGCCTTCTCCTCCAGCCCCACCGTCCCGCTCAGGGGAACCGTGTCATATTCGTAAAGCTTGTAGTCCTCTATGTACTTTATGAGTTTCTCGGGGTAACCGGGGTCGGTGGCGTAGCCTGCCTTCTTGAGGCCGTAAGCCCATGATTTGTAGTCGGTTGTCTCGAACTCGAAGAGGAACTTGTAGCGATCGCGGTAGCGGAGGAAGTCGGTGTGGTCCATGAAGGACTCCTCGGCCGAGTCGTAGACCCGGAAGCACTCGCCCTTCGCGTCGTCGTCGTGGTACTGCCTCTTTCCGGTCCAGTCCTTGTGGCATTTGATGCCGAAATGGTTGTTGCCGTCGGCAGCGAGGGTGGAAAGGCCGTAACGGGACTCGAGAATGCCCTGCGCGAGCGTCACGCTGGCCGGAACACCGCCGCGGTACATCTCCCGCACCGCCACGGGCGCCCAACGTGTCACATAATCCTCAATAGGCGTCTGCGCGCCCGCCAGGACAGCGCAGAACAACCCCGTCATCAAAAGAAAACCTCTCCTCATAGCGTGACTATATCTACGCGAATATAATCATTTTATGAGAACTTGACGAGGGGGATGTCGAAGGTGTCGAGGTCTGAGGCTGCGTAAGACTCCGGGAATATGGTCCGGCACTCTTGCTGATAGAGACCGGCGTCCTTACCTCTTGAGGAATAGTGGCCGATCACAAGTTTCCCGGCACCGGCCTCGGCGGCGCAGCGGGCCGCCTGGAGAGTGGTGGAGTGATGGCGGGCCAGCGCCAGGTCGGAAAGTTCCTCGAGATAGGTCGCCTCATGGTAGAGCAAGTCCACCCCGGACACCCAGGAGGCCTCCTCGGGGAAAGGGGCGGTGTCCGAGCAATAGGCGAAGGAGCGGGGGATGAAAGGCTTGTAACCCAACTCGTCCAGAGGAAAGGTCGTGAAGGTGCCGTCGGGGTTCTCCCGGATGACGTCCTCTCCCCTTTTCACCGCCGCGATCTCGGCGAGGGAGAGGCCGTACTCGTCGATCTTCCACTTCTTGACATTGTACTGAGGCTCTTTTTCCCTGAACAGGAAACCGAAGGTCTCGATACCGTGGTTCAGAGGGAAGGCGCTGACTTCCAGCGATTTGGTTTGATAGATCACCTCCGGCTCGCGCATATTCAGGGGAACATGTTTGATCTCGAAGGATATTCCTTCCCCGTAGTACGAGAGGAAGAATCGTAGGAGCGGAGCGAAGTTGGCGGGGGCGTGGATTGTCAGGGGACGCGGGCGGGCGAGCATCCCCATCGTGGACAAGAGGCCGGGAAGCCCGAAGACATGGTCGCCGTGGATGTGGGAGATGAAGATGGAGTCTATCCTCATCGGAGAGATCCCCGCCTGGCGCAAACGCGTCTGGACGCCCTCCCCGCAGTCGATCAAGAAAGAGCGCCCACGCACTGAAAGTACCTGGGCGCTCTGCTGTCTTCCGGCGGTTGGCTTGGCCGAGGCCGTGCCCAGAACCGTCAAAGTGAAGTCCATGTTTTACTCGCCTTTCTCGAGCTTGTCCTTGAGAGCCGCGAGCTCGCTGATGTCACCGAGAGTGGTCTTCTCCAGATTGGAGTTGATCTTCTTGACAACCTTCTTGGTGTTGTCGGCCTCGGCGGCCACCTTCTCGATCCTGGAGTCGTTGTAGGTTCTCACATGGGAAAGGAGGATCCTGCGGGTGCTCCTGCGGAGCTCGACGACCTTGAACGGAAGGACATCACCGGCGATGGCCTGCTTGCCGTCCTCCTTGATGAGGTCGCGGCTGAAAGCGAAGCCCTCATCCTCGCCGGCGAGCTTGATGTTGGCGCCCTTGTCGGTAAGGGAGGCGACGGTACCCTCGACTGTGGAGCCGACAGGATACTTCCTCTCGATAGCATCCCAAGGGTTGGGAGTGAGCTGCTTGTGACCAAGGCTGAGCTTGTGGTTGGCCTCGTCGAAGTCAAGGATCACGACATCGATCTCGTCACCGGGGGCGACCATCTCCGAAGGATGCTTGATCTTGTTCCAGCTGAGGTCGCTGATGTGGATCAGACCCTCGACACCGTCCTCAGGCTCGGCGAACACACCGAAGTTGGTGATGTTGCGGACGATGGCCTTGTGGGCCGATCCGACGGGATACTTGTCGCGGATGCTCTCCCAAGGGTTGGGGGTGAGCTGCTTCAGACCGAGGGACATCTTCCTGTTCTCACGGTCAATGGAAAGAACCTGAGCCTCGACCTCGTCACCGACTTTGAGGAACTCCTGGGCACTGTGGAGCCTGGGAGACCAGCTCATCTCGGAGACATGGATAAGACCCTCGACGCCAGGCTCGATCTCGACGAACGCGCCGTAGTCGGCGATCAGGACCACCTTACCCTTGACAGTGTCGCCGACCTTGATGTTCTGGTCGAGATTGTCCCAGGGATGAGGGGTAAGCTGCTTGTAGCCAAGGGCGATCCTCTTCTGGCCGGGATCGAACTCCTTGACGACGACCTGGATCTTCTGGTCGAGGGAGACAACCTCCTCGGGGTTGTCGATCCTTCCCCAGCTGAGGTCGGTGATGTGGATGAGACCGTCAACACCGCCAAGGTCGACGAAGACGCCGTAGTTGGTGATGTTCTTGACGGTACCCTCAAGGATCTGTCCCTTCTCGAGCTTGCTGATGAGCTCGGCCCTGCGGGCCTCCTGCTCAGCCTCGAGGAGAGCCTTGTGGGAGACGACGACGTTACGGAACTCCTGGTTGATCTTGACGATCTTGAAGTCCATGGTCTGGGAGACATAGGCGTCGTAGTCACGGATGGGCTTGATGTCGATCTGGGAGCCGGGGAGGAAAGCCTCGATCCCGAACACGTCGACGATCATGCCGCCCTTGGTGCGGGTCTTGATGAAGCCCTTGACGATCTCGTCGTTGTTGCAGGCCTCGTTGACACGGTCCCAGGACTTGAGGGCGCGGGCCTTCTTGTGGGAAAGGATAAGCTGACCCTTGCGGTCCTCGGCGGACTCGACATAGACCTCGACCTTGTCGCCGACCTTCAGGTCGGGATTGTAGCGGAACTCGGGGGCCTGGATGACACCCTCGCTCTTGTAGCCTATATTAACGATAACCTCCCTCTTGGAGATTGCTGTGACGGTGCCCTCGACGACCTCGTTCTCCACGATCTTGGAGAGGGTCTGGTCGTAGGCCTCCTCGATCTCCTTCCTGTCGCTATTGCCATAGATGTCGGAGCCGCCCTCAAAGGCGTCCCAATCGAAATCCTCGGGCGCGACGGACGCGTTGATGGAAGGATTCTTCTGATTCAAAGTTTCTTCTGCCATGATAGTTGAAAGATAACTAGTTGTTTAACAATATTTTTTCGCTCCACGGGGACAGGCCACCCGGCGCGCCTCGTCGAAAAGCGTGCAAAAATAGACAAAAAAAACTAATAATCAAAGCATTTTCTTCTTCCTGAATATGTACAGGACGACCGCCACGAGGAGCAGCATGAACAGCAGCAGCCCGAGCCAGGTCAGGCTCTTGCCCATGAACGGCAGGGGCACGTTCATGCCGTAGAAACTCGCCACGAGGGTCGGAGGCATCAGGAGAACGGAAACGAGGGTGAAGATCTTCATTATCTTGTTCTGGTCCAGGTTGATAAGTCCGAGGACGGTCTCCTGGAGGTACTCCAGCCTCTCGAAACTGAAATTCGCGTGGTTGATCAGGGAGGTGATGTCCTGGAGGATGACGTTGAATCTTCCCTGGAGCTCGGGAGGATACTTGTCGCTCTTGATCATGTTGGTGACGAGGCGCTGCTTGTCGATGATGTTCTCCCGGACTATCATCGTGTTTTCCTGGAGCTGGTTGATGTCGAGGAGGAAGTCCTCGTTGATGTCCTCCTGCTGGTTGATCCTCTTGCTGTACTGGGCTATCTCCTTGCTCATCAGCTCGATCATGTCGGCGTCGAGGTCGACACGCTGGTCCATGATGTTGACGAAGACCGTGAAACCGTTGGGATAGAGGTGGGGCTTGGCGACTATCCTTCTCTGGAGCTCCGTGAAGGAGCGGAGGGGAACGTCACGCAGGGTGGTGAGGCAGTTGTCGACGAAGGTGAAGGAGACGGCCTCCATCGAGTAGTCCTCGGGGCCCGGCATGAGGAAGTTGGTGTTGGCGAATATGGCGTTCTCCGTCTCGGAATATCTCGAGGAGCTCTCGATCTCCTCGGCCTGGGCGCGGCTCTGGATCTCCTCCCCGAGGAACCCGTCCACGGTGTGTTTCTCCTCTCCCGACGGGGAGAGAAGATCGATCCAAAGAACATCGTTTCTGCTAAGCTGGGAAAGCTCGGTCTCGGACTGGGACACCACCAGCCTTCCGTTCCGTCTGTAGAAGATCGTGATCATAGCCTTTCCGGATTTGCCACCAATCCACAAAGGTAGGAATTATTTCCTAAAAAAGGATATTCAGGCCTATTAAAATCAACACTATGCCCCCGATAATCAGGGCGGGACGGCCATAACGGCGCCCGGCGGACATGCCTCCTCTCATGCCTGCGACGACTGTCAGCGCGGTCACGAGGAAGATGGCGGATGTCTTCAGGACGATGTCCCCGAGGCTGTCCCCGTCCATCGAGAGGGACATCCCGGCGGCGAGCGCGTCGATGCTCGTGGCCACGGCCCCGATCAGGATATTCCTTATCCCGTTGAGGTCTCTTTGCTCGGTCCCGCCGCGGAAGGCGGAGACCAGCATGGATCCGCCGACATAGAGAAGGAGAAGGAAGCCGGCCAAGGGGGCGAACCTGCCGACGACTCCCGAGAGATGATCCCCGAAAGCCCAGCCGGCGAAAAACAGAAGTGATTGGACCACAGCGAAAACCGCAGCGACGACGGCTATTCTCCTCCAGGAGATCTCGCTTAGCGTGACGCTTGAGCAGGCCGAGACGGCGAAGCAGTCGGCGCAGAGGGACAGGGCGAAGAGGAGGGCCGCGAGGATCGCGATCATGGGCTTAAGGTTTGAAAGGCTGGCGGCCGGTGATCGAGCGGCCGAGGGTCAACTCGTCGGCGTACTCGAGGTCATCTCCGAAGCCCAGCCCCCTCGCGAGGCTGGAGACCCGGACCCCGAAGCCGGATATCTGCCTGAATATGTAGAATGAGGTTGTCTCCCCTTCCACATCCCCGCTCAGGGCGAGTATAACCTCAACCTCGGAGGGGATGGAGGCCGGGGATGAGGTCATGGACCTGACCCGCTCGACAAGTTTGGAGATGGTCAGGTCGGAGGGCCCGACTCCCGCTATCGGGGATATGATGCCGCCGAGAACATGGTAGACCCCGTGGTACTGCCCGGTGTTCTCGACGCTCATGACGTCCCGCACATTCTCGACGACGCAGATGGTCTTGGAGTCCCTGGAACGGTCCGAGCAGATGGAGCAGATGTCCTCGTCGGAGATCATCTGGCAGATCTCGCAGTACTTGGCCTCCTCGCGCAGCTTGACGATCGAGCCGGCGAAATGCCGGACATTCTCCTCAGGCTGGCGGAGCAGGTGCAAAGCCAGGCGAAGGGCGCTGCGTTTGCCGACCCCCGGGAGGGAGCCTATGGCCTGGACAGCGTCCTCAAGAAGCTTCGACGGGTATCTCTCCGGGAGGTTCATGCTTTCTCAGCCTTGGAATGGTAGAAGACCTCGGCGGCCCGGACGGAACCATGCTCCAGAAGGAGGCTCCTGGCATAGTCGTAATCGGTGATGCCCGTGTCATCCATGATCATCCTTGTCCCCCGGTCCACGAGCTTTCGGTTGGAGAGCTGCATGTCGACCATCTTGTTGCCCTTGACATGGCCCAGGCGGATCATCGAGGCGGTCGATATCATGTTCAGGACAAGCTTCTCGGCCGTGCCGGCCTTCATCCTGGTGCTTCCGGTCACGAACTCCGGCCCGACCACCACCTCGATGGGGATCTCACAGGCCTCCGCGAGGGGGGAACCGACATTGCAGGTGACGCAGCCGGTCAGCAGCCCGCGGGAACGGGCCTCCTCGACCGCTCCGATCACATAAGGGGTCGTGCCTGAGGCGGCTATCCCGATCACGACATCGTCGGCTGTCGGCGAATAAGGGCTCATGTCCTCCCAGGCCTGGTTCCTGGAATCCTCTGCGCCTTCGACAGCGTCCCTTATGGCCTTGTCACCACCGGCCATCAAGCCGATGAAAAGGCCCGGCACACCGTAGGTGGGGCGGATCTCCGAGGCGTCCACGATGCCGAGGCGGCCGCTTGTGCCCGCCCCGAGATAGAACACTCGGCCTCCCCTGGAGACCCTCTCGACTATCCCGTCCACCATCCTGGTGATCTGGGGGATGGCGCCGGCGACGGCGACCGGGACCGAGCGGTCCTCGGTGTTTATCCCGTTAAGGATCTCCTCGGTCGACATCTTGTCGAGATGGTTGTATCTTGATGACTGTTCAGTTGTCCTTTTATCCATAGTCTATTTTCTTCCAAGATGATAGTCCACGAGTCCCTCGATCGGGGCGGGGATGATCGCGGAGAACTTTATCCCGTAAGGCTCGGCGACTTTCTTGAGTATCTCCCTGTGGGCGTAGCCGAAACCTCCCACCACTCCGACGGGGTAGGCGGCGATGTCATATTGCTTCAAGGCACGCTCTATGAAGTCACGGAAGTTGCTGTCCACCAATTCTTTGACATATTCACACCTGTCGTATCTCGCAAGGATCCAGGGGGCGAAGGAACCCAGGTACCTTGAGGGGGCCTCGCCGCGGTAGACATTCTTCACGACGGTCAGGTAGTCCACCTCGAAATCGCGGGCAAACTCACCCGACACGGGCTCCGGGACGAGCCCTTTGAGGAAGTCAGACATGAACATCCTCCCGAGCCTCGCGCCTCCCCCCTCGTCGCCGAGGATGAAGCCGGCGGAACGGACGTTCTTGACGATCCTCTCACCGTCGAAGAAGCAGCTGTTGGAGCCGGTGCCGAGGATGGCGGCGATGCCGGGAGCGTGGCCGCAGACCGCCCTGGCGGCGTCCAGGAGGTCGGAGGCGTACTCTATTCCGGCGTCCGGGAACAGGCCGCGGAAGACCTTGTCCAGCCACACGGCCTGGGAAGGGACAGTCTCGCCCTCGGCGACAATCAGGCCGGCCGCGTAGTAGTGGATCTCCTCGACGTCGCCGGTGACTCCGGCTTTCTTGAAGGCCTCCATGGCCTCGGAGACTATGGTCCCGACAGCCTCGCCGGACATTGTCGCGAGGTTCATCCCGGCGGTCTTGACATTCACCGGTTCCATTCCCGGCGCCGCGGCGCACCAGTCAGTCTTGGTGGCGCCGCTCTCAACGATGATGATCATGCCGCGAATTTACTAAAAAAACTCAATGACGACGCTACTCCTGGCCGGGAGCGTGTACCTGACCGCCTCCTTGTCCGAATATGTCCCCAGGGACTCCTTGCCGTCGGCCGTTATCACGTTGAG
>JAFROJ010000043.1 GCA_017429765.1 Bacteroidales bacterium
CGATGTGCCCCACCGGCGCCATCCACGGGGTCAATTTCCCGAAGCCGCTCGACAAGGAGGGGATAAAGGCCCGCGTCCAGGAGCGCCAGCGCAAGGCCCGCGAGGCCGCCGCCGCTGCCGCCGCCACGGTCCCTGAGCATGTCGAAGGGCCGGTTGTTCAACAATCTCACCAACAGGATAAAAAGGAGGTGAACAATGGCTAGAAGAACATTCTCGATCGGAGGAGTTCACCCCGCCGATTCCAAGATCTCCCGCGATTGCAAGCTGGAGTATCTGCCCCTTCCGCCGACAGTGTACATAGCCCTGTCGCAGCATATAGGCGCCCCGGCCAAGCCAGTGGTCGCCGTCGGCGACAAGGTGAAGGCCGGCCAGGTCATAGCCGAGCCGGGCGCTTTCATGTCCGCCTATATTCACTCCTCAGTCTCCGGGACCGTCAAGTCGATCGGCCCGAGAAAAGACCTCTCCGGCAATAACCAGATGGTTGTCGAGATAGCGGTCGAGGGAGACGAGTGGGTGGAGGAGGTCGACCGTGACGACAACCTCGTCACCGAGATCCCCCAGGATCCCAAGGCTATCATCGAGAAGATCAAGCTCGGCGGCGTCGTGGGTCTGGGAGGAGCCACTTTCCCGACCCATGTGAAGCTCAGCCCGCCTCCTGGAAAGAAGTGCGAGATGCTGATAATCAACGGCTGCGAGTGTGAGCCCTACCTCACGTCCGACTTCCGCACCCTTCTTGAGAAAGGTGAACAGGTGGTCGTCGGTACCGCCCTCATCAAAAAGGCGCTCGGTGTGGACAAGGCCACCATCGCCATCGAGGACAACAAGCCTGAGGCCATCGAGAACATCACGAGGGTGGTCGCGGCGCTGAGGTCCAAGTCTCCTGAATATTCCGGGATCGAGGTCATGTCCCTCATGAAGAAATATCCGGAGGGAGGCGAGAAGCAGCTGATTGACGCCGTCATGCACCGCCAGGTGAAGTCCGGAGGCCTCCCCATCGACGTGGGAGCCGTGGTGGACAATGTCTGCACCGCGCTCGCTGTCTATGAGGCGGTCCAGAAGAACAAGCCGCTGGTCGACAACTCTGTCACCGTCACGGGCGAGTGCTTCCCCAAGCAGGCCAACCTGATCGTGAGGGTCGGGACGCCCTTGAGGTTCATCATCGACTATCTCGGAGGTGTCCCCGAGGACGCCGCCAAGATCGTCAGCGGAGGACCCATGATGGGTAAGGCGATAGCCAACCTCGACGCCGCCTCGATGAAGGGGACCGGCGGACTGTTGTTCCTGACCAGGGAGCAGACCAAGAGGATGCCCGAGAGCGGCTGCATCCGCTGCGGCAAGTGCGCCGATGCCTGCCCTATGGGGCTTGAGCCCTTCCTTCTCAACCGCCTGGCCAAGGCCGGCGACACAGACGCCCTCGAGGCCAACGCCGTCCAGGATTGCATCATGTGCGGCTGCTGCCTGTACTCATGTCCGGCCGGAATCCCGCTGCTGGACGTGATCAGCCAGGCGAGAGGACAGGTCATGGGTATCATGAGGGCCCGCGCGGCAGCCGCTAAAGCCGCCGCGGAGGCCAAACCAAAAACCGAATAGCGTATGGACAAGATATTAGTTTCTCCGAATCCGCACCTCCACTCGAAGACCACGACGAAGGTCTTGATGAGAGACGTCGTGATCGCCATGCTTCCCGCTGTCGCGGTCTCGGTCGTGTTCTACGGCTGGAAAGAGCTTCTGGTGTTGGCTGTGAGCGTTCTCTCTTGCGTTCTCATCGAGTACCTCATCACGAGGTTCTGCCTCAGGAAGGCCTCCACGACAGGGGACTGGTCCGCGGTCGTGACAGGTGTCCTTCTCGCCCTTAACCTGCCTCCGACCACTCCATGGTGGGTCGTGTTCATCGGCGCGCTGGTGGCTATCGGGGTCGCCAAGATGACCTTCGGGGGCCTGGGCCAGAATGTGTTCAACCCGGCGCTTGTCGGGCGTGTGTTCCTGCTGATCTCCTTCCCCACCTACATGACTCATTGGGAGATTCCCCAGGGTCTTTTCGGTGTGGACGCTATCTCGGGGGCGACTCCTCTGGGAGCCATCAAGGAAGGCCTGATGCAGCCCGGGGCCACCGTTCAGGGCATCATGGCCGACCACGGGTATTCCTATTCCCAGATGTTGTTCGCCAACATCGGCGGCTCGGCCGGTGAGGCCTGCGCCGTGGCGATCCTCCTCGGTTTCATCTACCTTCTTGTCCGGAAGGTTATCAAGCCCTGGACGACTCTCTCCATCCTCGGCACCGTGGCCCTGGTCTCATGCGTGTTCTGGCTCGCTGACCCGTCCAGGTTCACAGATCCTCTCTTCAACCTGCTGACCGGTGGTCTCCTGCTGGGAGCATGCTTCATGGCGACAGACTACGTGACCTCTCCCATGACCGTCAAGGGAGGAGTCATCTACGGTGTAGGAATAGGTTTCATCACGTTGATGATCAGGTACTTCGGCTCCTATCCCGAAGGAGTCAGCTTCGCTATCCTGATCATGAACTCGACCGTTCCTCTTCTCAACAACTGGTTCCATCAGAAAAAATACGGGAGGGCTTAGATCATGGCGGCCAAATCTAATCTTATCAATATGGCGGTGTGCCTGACAGCGGTCTGTCTGGTCTGCTCCGCCCTTCTCGGCGGGATGTATGCGCTAACCGCCGAGCCTATCGCCAAGGCTAACGCCGAGATCCTCAAGGCGTCGATCGGATCCGTTCTGCCCGAAGGGGGAGAGCTCTCCGACGCGATGCCGATCGAGGTCGGCGGACAGCCTTCGGAATATTACGTCAGCAAAGCCGGCGACGAGGTCAAGGCCTACGCCGTGAAGTCCACCACAGTGGGCTTCGGAGGCCCCCTGACCCTGATGGTCGGCGTCACACCTGACGGGACAGTGTACAACACCTCCGTCCTCTCCCACACCGAGACCCCCGGCCTCGGCGCGAAATGCTCGACCGACGAGAGGTTCTTCTCCCAGTTCAAGGGGTTCGACCCTGCCGGGAAGATTCTCTCTGTCAAGAAGGACGGCGGGGATGTGGACGCCATAACCGCCTCCACGATCACTTCCAGGGCTTACACCCTAGCTGTCAAGAACGCCGTGGAGGCTGTCAAGAACATTAAAGGAGAATAGGCAATGAGTAACAGAAAGTTTGATATTTTCGCCAAGGGATTCTTCAAGGAGAACCCGACTTTCGTCCTTCTCCTTGGAATGTGCCCCACACTGGCCACCACCACCTCCGCGATCAATGGCCTCAGCATGGGCCTGGCCACCCTGTTCGTCCTTGTGCTGTCGAACATAGTGATCTCCGCCATCGCCCCCCTGGTTCCGGACAAGGTGCATATTCCTGTCTACATCGTGGTGATCGCGACCTTCGTGACCATCCTCCAGTTCGCCATGCAGGCCTACACCCCTGACATGTACAAGACGCTCGGCCTTTTCATCCCGCTGATCGTGGTGAACTGCATCGTCCTCGGCCGCGCCGAGGCTTTCGCCAGCAAGAACGGGATAGTTGACTCTGCGCTGGACGGCCTGGGGATCGGTTT
Source organism: Bacteroidales bacterium (assembly GCA_017429765.1). Classification (GTDB taxonomy): domain Bacteria; phylum Bacteroidota; class Bacteroidia; order Bacteroidales; family UBA932; genus Cryptobacteroides. The sequence goes on from JAFROJ010000043.1 coordinate 3,561, forward strand.
CGGATTCACGATGAGCCTCACGATCCTCGGTATGGTCCGCGAGATACTCGGAAGCGGCTCCATCTTCGGCTGGAAATTCATATCCGGAGACGGTCTTCTCGTCTTCGTCATGGCTCCGGGCGCCTTCCTCGCCATGGGCTATCTTATGGTACTCTTCAACAGAATCGCTAAAAAGAACTAGGCCATGGAGTTTTTCCTCATAATCATCTCGGCGATATTCGTCAATAACATAATGCTGGCCCAGTTCCTGGGCACCTGTCCCTTCCTGGGAGTCTCCAACAAGGTCTCGACGGCGACCGGAATGTCCGGCGCCGTGGTGTTCGTCATCACTCTCGCCACTCTTGTCACCTACTTGATCAACAAGTACTTGCTGGTCGTGTTCGGCCTGGAGTTCCTCCAGACCATCGCCTTTATCCTTGTGATAGCCGCCCTGGTGCAGATGGTCGAGATCGTGCTGAAGAAGATCAGTCCCTCGCTGTACCAGGCTCTCGGAATATTCCTGCCCCTGATCACCACCAACTGCGCCGTCCTCGGAGTCGCGCTCAACGTGGTGACAAAGGAGTTCACTTTCGGCGGCGGCGCGGCCCACATGCTGAACCTCGGGGAGTCCGTGGTCTACGCCTTCGCCACTGCCCTCGGCTACGGAATGGCTCTTATCCTTTTCGCCGGCCTCAGGGAGCATCTGGAGCTTAACGACGTTCCCGAGACCTTCAAGGGAGTCCCGATCGCCCTCGTGACCTGCGGAATACTGGCCATGGCGTTCATGGGCTTTTCTGGAATGGTGTAGTTTTTGCCGCGGGTTCCGTTGTTTGTTTAAATTAGAGACACTATGAAAAAGTTTGTTTTGTTTATCGCCGCCATGGCGGCTTTCGCGACCGTGGCCTCCGCCCAGCCTAAGGCTCTGGGTGCCCGCATTGGGAACTACGGTGTCGATGTCAGTTACGAGAACTACGCCGGGGACAATGATTTCCTCGAGTTCGAGCTTGGCCTGGACGACATGTTCAGCACCAGCGCTTTCCATTTCGACGGGGTCTACAACTTCATGATAGCCCATCCCGACTGGACGGCTTCCGGCCAGTGGGGATTCTACGCCGGGCCCGGAGCGAGTGTGGCTGTCTGGGACAACGGCAAAGACGAGAATGTGGTCTTCGCCGGGATTCTCGGCAACGTGGGGCTTGAATATATTTTCGATATCCCGCTCCAACTCTCTGTCAGCCTCAGGCCCCGCCTCATGTTCGGGGACGGGAAGGTCAGGGAGAATGGATTGCTGACACTCGGCATCGGGGCGAGGTACATGTTCTGAAATGTGTAGGAAAGATATGCGTAAACCATTCTTATTCATAGGCTTCCTTGTGGCGGCCCTCTTGATGCCCCTGGCCTCTGGAGCCCAGGAAGCGAAGTATGTGTATTTCGACGCGGCGTCCTTCCCGATCTACGGGAAGGCCATCGAGAACACCTCCGCCACCTATGAGAGGCTTCCCGCCTCCCTGGAGGGGGTGATCAGGCAGCCTGTCTGGGATCTCGCCCATCACTCGGCGGGGATCTCGGTCAGGTTCCGCTCAGATTCGCCTTCCATCCGGCTGCGCTGGGTCTCCTTCGGCCTCCACACCATGAACCATATGACCGACACCGGCACGCGCGGGCTCGATCTTTACACCAAGGATCCCGTCACCGGGAAGTGGAGGTTCGCCAGGAGCGCCCGTCCAGTCAAGGACACTCTCAATGACCAGAAGGTGATAGGGAACATGGAGCCCGTGATGAGGGAATATAACGTCTATCTTTCCTTGTACGAGGGAGTCAAGCGTCTTGAGATCGGGGTCGAGGAAGGCTCGACTATCGAGGGCCCCGCGGTCGACAGCCCGAGGAAGGGCTCTCCGGTCGTGATGTACGGGACGAGCATCCTTCAGGGAGGATGCGCCAACCGTCCCGGAATGGCTTTCACGAATATCATCTCCCGCGAGTTGGACCGTGAGGTGGTCAACCTCGGTTTCAGCGGCAACGCCAGGCTGGACTATGAGATCGCCGAGCTTATGGCCTCGGTCAAGGATCCCGCCCTCTTTGTACTGGACAATGTGCCTAACTGCGAGGCCTCGCTGATTGACGAGAGGCAGGAGCGGTTCTTCAGGATAATCAGGGACGCCCATCCGGACGTGCCGGTTGTTTTCATCGAGAACCCCAACTACCCGCACACTGTCTTCGACCAGGTCGCCGCGGCTGATGTGGCCTCCAGAAACGCCTCAATGAAAGCCGTTTACGAGAAGCTTAAGAAGGCGGGCGAGAAGAAGATCTATTACATCAAGGCGGACAAGATGCTCGGCTCTGACGGCGAGGCCACTGTTGACGGTGTCCATTTCACCGACCTCGGCATGGTCCGCTACACCGAGTATGTCCTTCCGACCCTTAAGAAAGCGCTGAAGAAGAGATAGTTATATTATTATTGCCATGTCACGCCCCAGAATTGGAATATTCATAGCCATCGTCTCGCTTTTGACGGCCGCGTTCTCTTGCGACAAGGAGATCGAGGTGCTGGCCGTGCGCCTGAGCGAGAGTTCCGTCACCCTTAACGTGGGGGAGACCGCGACCTTGCTCGCTATCGTGGAGCCCCCGGTGGCTGATTATGACAGGGTCAGTTGGTCAAGCAGCGACCCTTCTGTCGCGACCGTAGAGAACGGTGTGGTCCGAGTCCTGAAGGCGGGTACCGCCACCATCACCGCCTCGGCTGGCGGTGTTGTCAGCCGAGCCTGCCTTGTCACGGCGGATGAGCCTCTTGCCGAGGTGACTGAGCCGACCGGGCCGTCGGAGACCGCCGTGTCGGTCGACCCGGCCGGGACCGTGGATCCCTCGGAGAATGTGGAGGCGACTGTCTCTGTCGAGCCTGAGGTGACTGAGCCTGAGGAGTCGTCACCGGCCGAGCCTGAGGCTCCGGTTGAGCCCACTGAGGTCGCCGGGACGGACGAGACCTTGGCGGAAGGGGCTTTCGCCGAGGAGGAGGCCGGAAAAGTAGCCTCTTTCGTCTACGATGTGGATTTCGGAGAGGAAGGCTCTTTCATCGACATCGACAGCCTTGTCACCGTGACTGATTGGAGGGGCAGGAATTTCGATGAGAATCCTGGTTACTGGAACTATTACGGTCCCTTCGAGTTCACTGTTGACATCAAGAACGCCGAGTGTGACATGAATGGTGAGAGGCAGGTCCTTCCCCAGAGTGTCACCCTGGTCCAGACCCCGGCCGGGGCCACGAGTTTCACGGATCCCGCCACGGGCTCCGTCATCACCCTCCCGGCGAACAGGCACGGCTTCCTCATGTGCAGGTTCAACACGGTGGGGCTCACCCGGTCTTTCAATATCTATGTCAAGATCCGGGTCAAGTACGGCTTCGGGACCATCCAGACCGACTGGAAAACCATCCCCGTCGTCATGGCTGTTCCTTCTTGAGCCTTTTGACCGCGGAGACGGAATAATCACCGGCGAACCAACCGTTTGGCTCCTTCGTCTGGACGGGCTTCACGAGAATGCTGTCCTTGGCGAAGGAACCGCCGTTCTGGTCACCGTCAATGTCTTCGAACAGTATCCTGACGTTATTCGAGACCCAGGAGTAATTATAGACTTTGTTCGCCTTCCCGGAGTAGTCCGAGCTGATCGGGTCCAGCACGCTTCGGCGAATATCATATCTGGGCTCATGAATAACGATTGGCGTCACTTTTATGCCCTTGATCGGTTTGTTCGCCTCGTCAGTGACTTTGATGTCCACTCTGAACAGCCCGTAAGGGGAACCGTACGCCGTGTACGGCACATGCGCTTCCTCCAACACGGCATTCTCACCGCAGGAGGCGAAACCGAACCAACTCAGGATAGTGAGTTTGATAAGACGCTTCAGCTTTTTGATCATATTATTTCCTCTTTACATGCATATAAACGGACGTGGACTCCAGGTACGTCAAAGATTTTCACTTTTTTTCGCTTTTTTTGACGTACTTCATGCCGTCATTCGTTATTAATGACAGAAGAGAGAATTGGAAACTAGCCCGAATATGAGCGAGAGGGAACTGGCGACGTTGTGTTCAAGGTCGGACCGTTCCGCTTGCAGGGAGCTGTATATGAGATATGCGGCCAGGGTATTCGCACTCTGCCTGCGCTACACCAACGACCGGGCCGAGGCCGAGGATCTGATGCACGACACGATGATCAAGGTGTACGGCGCCATCGGAAGGTTCAGTTACAAGGGGGAGGGTTCGCTCTATTCATGGATCAGGAGCATAGCCGTCCATTTGGCGATTGATTTGATCAGGAAGAATAACGCCCAAATAATCGGTTCTTTGGACGAGAACGAGATTCAGATCGCCGATGAGGCGTCGGATTCCCAGAGGGAGATTCCGTTCCGGATCCTGTCTGAGATGATCACGACTCTGCCGCAGACGCAGAGGTTGATTTTCAACTTGTACTGCATCGAGGGCTTCTCCCACAAGGAAATCGCTGATCTTCTTGGGATTAAGATGAAGACATCGTCGTCGCTGCTGGCTAAAGCCAAGAAACGCCTGAATGTCATGGTTGAACAATATTTGAAAGCGAAAGGATAATGGAAGGCTGGGAAGAAATACTCAAGACCAAGTTCGCCGACGAACAGGTTCCTCTTCCGGAGGGGGACTGGGAGTGGTTCGAGGCGAATATGCTTATCCCACGGCTCAGGCGACGTCGTTTAGGCAGGATGGTTGTCTGTGCCGGAGCGTTGATGGCCGCCGCCTCGATCGCCCTCTTTGTCACACCTCTATTCCGGGAACCCTCCACGGATGTTGAAGGAGGGGCGGAAGTGGCTGTGGTGGAGGAGAATCTTTTAGCCGATAACACTGTTCCCCCGGTCCCGACATCCTCTGTCTTTGTGGCATCCTCCGTTCCGGTGGTCAATCTTCTTTCAGTAGTCTCCGGAGAAGGAGAATTTCCCGCTGAAGTCCCAAGTGCCACTGAAGCCCCAGGCGCCGCGGATCCCACCGAGGCCCCAGATCCTCCGGAGGATTCAAAAACCGTTGAGATCCAAGAGGTTCCTGAGGGCCAAGAGATTATCGATGAAAGGGCTGAGCCGTGGCCGGAAACCGCTTTTACGGATAAAAAACAGGCGGGGAAACGCCGTGTCAGCATATCCCCCCGGATAGGAGGAATTGGATCGAGACATCTGGAACATCCGGGTACTCTTGTAGCACTCGGCAATGGGCTGATCGTTCCTGGCGGAGGGATCTCCATGGGTACGGATCATATCCCTTCGACTGGCATGGGGTTGCCCTCCCAGAGAACAAGCACACACTATATTCCTGTCACTTTCAGTTTGGATGTGAGTGTCCCGCTGTCGCCAAGGATAGCGCTGACCTCCGGGGCTGAGCTTTCATATTATCATTCACGCTCTTCGGGCAATATCGCGGCGATCCAAAACGCGTTTTTCCTCGGGGTTCCGCTCCGCTTGGATTGGACAATCACCAGAAGCGGTTCCATGTCTGTCTATGCCGGAGCGGGATTCAAGATCGACAGGCTGATCCATGGGCAGAGGATCGAGGATTATGATGTGTCGCCAGAACCCGCCCAATGTCACATCAAGATCAAAGATAACAGGTTGAACTGGTCGGCGATAAGTGACATTGGCCTGCAATACAATCTGTCCGAGCGGGTGGGGCTTTATGTCTCTCCGGAGGTCTCCTATTATTTCAGGCCGGACGCCCCCGTTTTCACCACCTACAGGAATGAGAATCCTTTTATGCTGAGTGTCTCGTTAGGCATGAAGTTTGACTTATGATAACTCGAATTAATAGTAGTAGTGACATCATGAATTATTCAACCAGACTATTCCTTCTGGTGGCGACTCTCGTGGCCGTCATTTCTTGTGACCAGAAGGGTAAATCCACGTCCAGTTACAACATCTGCACCACTTTCGATCTGACCGATTCGGAGATAAGCCAGTATTGTGCCGATGGCCTGCTTGTCTCGCCCTCTTTCAGTTGGGACGACGTGTGCTATTACATGAGCCTGGCGGACGCGATGAACTCGGGCTATCACGGCGGGTTTCTCCTCTCCACCCGGGTGGCAACCAACGACGCCACCGATGAGATGGCCAAGTTCACGTCTTGCACGACCACAGGTGGAGTTCTCGGAAGTTCCGGTTACATGGTTTACAACCAGACCACAGCCTCCCCGTCCAGGGACATCGAGTATAAGTTGACAGGCTATTCCTCGGCCACCACCGGCGTCGTGTGCGCCGCGGTCACCAACACTCTGTACAACAAGCGCCTGAAAGACAACAACTTGATCGCCAAGGGCGACTACCTCAAGGTGATCGCCGAATTCTACAACGGTAACACTCTCGTGGAAAAACTGGAGAAGTACCTTATAGACTACTCGACTGTCACGGAGTTGAAGATGTCGGAAGACTGGGACATCTGGAATATGGAAGAGGACGCCGGGAACCAGAACAAGTCGATCACCGGTTTCGACGGTGTCAAGTTCACGATAGAATGCTCAGGCGAGCATATTGTCCCCGCCTTCTGCATTGATAACTACACCGTGTTCTTGAAAGTGGAGTATTAGTCTCAGGATCAGAGTCTTTCCTTAGCCGAGGCCACACGTTTGACGGTCTCGGCTTTTCCGATCCTGAACACTATGTCGGCGATGCCCAGGCCGCTGGAACTCCCCGCGAGGGAGAGGCGCAGCGCGTTCATGACTTTGCCCATCGGCCACTCGTTCCCTTTGATGAATTCCTCGATCGCCGTCCCGACAGCCACGGGAGTCCAAGCCCCGTCATATTCCTTGATGAAGTCACTGACTTTCAGCACCATCTCAACATTCTCCGGTTTCCAGAACTTGTCCGCGTCTTTCTGGATGTACTCCTCGGGAGCGATGAAGAGATAGTGGGCGATGTCCCAGAAATCCTTGGCAAAGGTCGCGCGCTCCTTGGTGAAAGAGACCACGCTCCGGACATAATCCTTTGTGAATATATGATTCTGCAGGTCTCCGCCGGCTGAATTGAAAACCGCTCCGGCGGTGAGGGCGCATTTGGGACACTCAACCACGTTGACACCATGCTCCTCGAGAATCGGGATGAGAAGCCCGGCCAGTTCCTCGTCGGACTTGAGCCTGAGGTATTCCCTGTTGTACCACTTGGCCTTGTCGGGGTTGAATTTCGCCCCGGCCTTCTGCACCTTGTCGAGGGAAAACGCCTCGACAAGCTCGTCGATCGTGAACATCTCCCTGTCGTCCCCCGGGTTCCAGCCGAGCATGGCGAGCATATTCACGAAAGCCTCGGGGAAATAGCCGTCCTCGCGGTAGCCCCTGGAGGTCTCTCCCTCGGAGTTCACCCATTTCAGGGGGAACACGGGGAAGCCCATCTTGTCGCCGTCCCTTTTGCTGAGTTTCCCGTTGCCGACCGGCTTGAGAAGGAGTGACAGGTGGGCGAAACGGGGCATCGTGTCCTCCCATCCGAAGGCTTTGTACAACATGAAATGGAGGGGCAGGGAAGGGAGCCACTCCTCGCCGCGGATGACTTCGGAGATCTCCATCAGGTGGTCGTCCACGATGTTGGCGAGATGATAGGTGGGGAGCTCGTCCGCCCTTTTCCATAGCACCTTGTCGTCGAGGGTGCCGGTGTTGACCTCGATATGGCCGCGGATCAGGTCGTCCATTTTCACGACCGTGTCCTCGGGCATCTTGAAGCGTATGGTCCAGCCGGTGGTCTCCTCCAGGAGCCTTCCCACCTCATCTGCGGGGAGAGTCAGGGAGTTGCGCATGCGGTTCCTGGTGACCTGGTTGTAGATGAAGGTCTCCTTGGCGGCCTCGGCCTCCGAGCGGGCGGCCTCAAGCTCCTCTGGCGTGTCGAAGGCGTAGTAGGCGTAGCCGTTCTCGACCAGTCTCTCGGCGTACTCACGGTAGATCGGCTTCCTTTGGCTCTGGCGGTAGGGGGCGTGGGGATGCCTGGCCGAGGGAGTCTCGACGACCTTCCCGTCAGCGTCCACTCCCTCGTCAGGGAATATCCCGCACCACCTCAGGGCCTCGATGATGTACTCCTCGGCCCCGGGGACGAACCTGTGAGAGTCCGTGTCCTCGATCCTGAGGATGAAATCCCCGCCGTTCCTCTTGGCGTACAGATAGTTATAAAGCGCTGTCCTGACTCCGCCCATGTGCAGCGGCCCGGTCGGACTGGGCGCGAAGCGAACTCTTGTCCTTCTTTCCATCAATCCCGTTTTAATTGTTCTCTTTCTCTTGCCTGATGGTCCTCTTTATGGCCGGGACACTCTCCAACTCCCCGAGGCTCTGCCCGAACTCGACCGCGAGAACCGGCTTGCTGTCAGGGTCGAAATGGTACCTTTTCACATTGTCAGCGGCGTTGTAGCCGATGATGTTCACACCGCTCGGCAGGTCGGGCATGCTGCTTTCCTCAGCGCCCACAAGGTTCCTTGTCTCGAACTTAAAGTCCTTCCCGATGGGGATCATGTTGCCGAGATCGGTTTTGGTTATTTTGGATAAGTCATTGACTTTGAATCCTGTGGCGATCGCCGTGATCTTAACCTGGTCACCTATGGAAGGATCCATGTCCCAGACCAGGCCGGTCTTGAACTTGCTGACGTTGCCGGTGTAATCGGCGATGCGGGCGTTGATCTCCTTGAGGTCGTCCATCTTAAGTCCCTGGTCGTTCTTCCCGCAGGTGATGTTGATCAGGAGGTTCTTGGCGGTGGTGAGGTCGAAGTCGTTGAGAAGAGGTGAGCAGAGAGCCCCCTGAACCGCCTCCTCAAGCCTGTTCTCACCGCTACCGATCCCGCAACCCATCAACGCCATGCCGCTGTTCCTCATCATCGTCTTGATGTCCTCGAAATCGACGTTGATGTAACCGGGTTTCGAGATTATCTCGGTGATGCCCCTCACGGCTGTGGCGAGAACCTCGTCCGCCTTGGGGAAAGCGTCGTGCACCAGATGGTCACCGAAGAAATTGTACAACTTCTCGTTATTGATTATCAGGAGGCTGTCCACGTTCTTGACAAGCTCGTGGATGCCGTCGATCGCCCTCGACAAGGCCATGTTACCCTCGTTCTCGAAGGGGATGGTGACCACGGCCACGGTGAGAATGCCCTGGTCCTTGGCCATCTTCGCGATCTGGGGCGCCGCTCCGGTGCCTGTGCCGCCTCCCATGCCCGCTGTGATGAAGAGCATCTGGGTGCCCTCGTTCAAGACCACTTTCTTGATCTGCTCCTCTGCCTCAAGAGCGGCGTTGCGCCCCTTGGTGGGGTCTGTTCCGGCCCCGAGGGCGTTGCGCCCGATGTGCAGTTTGACCGGGACGGGACTCTCCTCCAGAGCCTGCCTGTCTGTGTTGCAGACGATGAAACTGCAACCCTCCACCTTCTCCCGGTACATGTAGTTCACGGCGTTACATCCGCCTCCGCCGACGCCTATCACCTTGATCATGGACTGGATAGGGGTCCAGTCGCTGACGTTGGCTATATCGAAATTATCAATCTCTCCCATATTGTTTTAGACTTCCTCGTTTTCCATGTCATCAAAAATGTCTCCGGTCACCTTGGTGATGGTGCTCTGGATGTGCTTCAGCCAAGTGAACTGGGGCTTCGAACGGGGTTCTCTCGGCCCCGTCGGCTTCTTTCTCTTTCTGATCTTGGCGGCCTTTATCTCTTCCTCTGTGGGCTGGTCGAACACGTTGGTGCTCTCGTCCACCTGGGCGGAGATGACGCTTTCCTCGATGGCGGGCTCGGGCCCTTCGGCCCTTTCGACCCCTTCGACAGGCTCAGGGACCGGGTGGTTCTTCGCTTCGCTCAGAATGACATCGGTGCCAGGGACCGGGAGATTCTTCGCTTCGCTCAGAATGACATCGGAGTCGGGGACCGGGGCGGCGGGCTTCGGGGCGGTCCAGTAGCGGCGTGCCGGAGCCTCGTTGACGCAATTAAGGGTTATGTCGTTCTTGGCGGCCATGATCATCCCCATGGATGTCGCGGCAGAGGCCTCACCGGCCTCAGGGCAGCCCTCGTTCGAGAAGAATCTCCTGGGCAAGCCGATCTTCACCGAATATCCCGACAGTTCCTTGATGTAGTTGGCGCAGTTGACAAGGTCGGAGCCTCCTCCCGTCACCACGACTCCCGCCCTGAGGACATCCTCGCTGGAGTATCCGCTTTGCTGGATGTAGTAGAGCAGGGCCTCGATGATCTCCTTCATCCTCGCCGAGATGATCTCGGAGATGTATTTCACGCCCACATGGGCGGTTGGAGTCTCGTTCTCGTCAACGATCTGGAGGGTCTTCTCGCCGAGAGCCGACAGTTTCCCGGGCATGCAGGCCCCGTAGGCCTTCTTTATGTTCTCCGCCAGGCGGAACGAGAAATTGCACTCCGTCTTGATGTCCTCCGTGACACTGTTGCCGCCGAACGGGATGGCGGCATAGAAGCGCATGATCTTCCCCTTGAATATGGTGACGGAACTGACCCCGGCGCCTATGTCGATCAGCGCGACCCCGTTCTCCATCTGCTCCTCTTTCAGGACGGCCCTCGCCGTGATGCCTGGAGTGAAGTACTTTTTAGCGATGGCGATCCCCATGCTGTTGAACACGGAATCGATGTTGGCGGAATGCTTTCTCTTGCCGACGAACACTTTGAAGTTTCCCTCCAGCTTCTCGGCTGTCATTCCAACAATGTCGGCCTCAAGCTCCCCGATGGAGTCCTCCGTCGAGAAAGACTGGGCCACGGCCCCGTAGATCACATCGTTCTTCGGGTCCCCGAGGGGATATTCCTCAAGAGCCATGGACTTGAGTGTCCTGATCTCCTCCTCGGAGATCTGGCTGTCCGGCTCGGTCCTGCTCATACTGGCCGAAGCGGTCTCCTGACGAACATAGTACCTCGGCAGGCCCACGATCACCTGCTGGATCTTGATCTTGAGTTCCTGCTGAGCCTGGGTCAGGGCGTCCCTCAGCACGTTCTCAACCTTCCAAGGGTTGATCACGTAGCTGTACCGGACGCCTTGCGAGGGTGACTCCTTGTAGTAGATCACCTGGACATCCTGGCCCGAGATCCTGGCGATGCAGACCGCCAGCTTTGAGGTGCCCAGATCGACTGACGCTATATACCTTTCTTCCATACTCGTGTATTATTTCCTGCAGACTATCTGTCCGTTGTATTTCACATTCACCGTGGAATAGTACCCTTCCCCTTTCTCGGGGAGGATCGAGGTGTAGTACTTCTCCATCCTGGAGAACTTGTCCACGAAGTTGTCCGGCCCGCCGAAGATGAAGAGTTCCTTCCCTTGCCTCGGCACCATCACGAGATCCCCTCCCGGCCTGACAGTGATCTGGCTGATGTTCTCCGCCCAGACCTTGGTCTTCTTCATGTGGCTCAAAAGCCGGATGACGCTCCCGAGCCACAACTTCTCCTCCTCTGTGACCGGCTCTCCCTTGTATCCGCTCTCGAAAGTCAGAGGCACATTCCCGTCTATGATCGGCACCCGCGATGTGTAGTTGCTCTGCAACGGGAAGAGGAAACCCCTCTCGTCGGCGTAAAACCCGTTGTCCCCTTTCTGGAATCTCACCACCGGCTCCCTCTGGAACACTTTGATGTTAAGATTGCCGTCCGGGGTGGTGTAGGCCTCGGTCTTGAGGATCGCGCTCTTGTTGTCCAGGATACTCTCGACCTTCGCGAGATCCACACTGTCAAGCCTCTGCCCGATGTACGCCCCGTACTCTTTGCCCAGATAGCCCTCGATGTCCTCGACAGTCACGAAATTGTACCCGTCGGCGAACTCGACATTGATCCCTCCGCAGGTCAGCTGCCTTTTCCGGCTCCCGTTCATCCCGATGATGGCGATGACGGCGAGGGCTAGAAGGGCGGCGGCCCCGGCGATTATGGCTATCCTCAGACCTTTTCTCATTTCCTTATCCTTTCCTCAAGACTCTCCGCCAGCGGCGCGACAAACCTGTCGATGTTGCCGGCCCCGAAGGTGGCGAGTACATCAAGTGGTTCTTTATTAATGTATTCCATCAGCTCCTCTTTCTTCAGCATGACCTTCTCGGGAGCCGTGACTTTGTCGAATATGATTTTTGAGGTGACCCCGGGGATGGGCTCTTCCCTGGCCGGGTAGATGTCCAACAGGATGAGCTTGTCCACGGCGCTCAGCGACTTCGCGAAGTCCTCGGCGAAGTCCCTTGTCCTGGTGTACAGGTGCGGCTGGAACACGGCTGTCAGTTTCCTTCCCGGGTACATCGCCTTGATCGAGGAGATGGCGCTGGAGAGTTCCCTGGGATGGTGGGCGTAGTCGTCGATGTAGGTCAGCTCCGGGCTGGCCACATGGACATCCAGCCTGCGCTTGACACCCAGGTAAGTCCCGATCGCAGCCTTGACAGCCTCCGGGTTGACCCCCTGAGAGAGGCAGACGGCCGCGGCCGCCACGCTGTTCTCCACATTGACCCAGCCGGGAATCCCGCAACGGACGTCTTTCACGACACCTCCAGGATAGACAAGATCGAAGATGTAGTGTCCCAACTTGTCCGGCCTGGCCCCGGCGGCGTGGTAGTCGGCGGAAGGGTCGTCGTAACTGTAGGTGAGGATCCTGGCCTTGGTGTCCTCGGGAGTGATGTCCAGGCCTTTTTTGACTATAACCTCACGGGTCACCTGCGAGGCGAAGGTCTTGAAGGCCTTTTGATACTCCTCGAGGGTGCCGTAGATGTCGAGATGGTCCGCGTCCATCGCCGTGATGACGGCGACCGTCGGGTGAAGTTGCAGGAAGGACCTGTCGAACTCGTCGGCCTCGGCGACGAAAATCCTGTTCTGGCTCACCAGGAGGTTGGTCCCGTAGTTTTTGGATATTCCTCCAAGGAAAGCGGAGCAACCCGGCCCGGCCTCAGTCATGATGTGGGCCACAAGGGTGCTGGTCGTGGTTTTCCCATGGGTTCCGGCCACGGCCAGGCAAGTCTGACCGTAAGAGAGCTCGCCGAGCATCCTTGACCTCTTGACCATGGTGTAGCCATGCTCCCTGACATAGACAAACTCTCCCAGATCATCAGGGATGGCGGGAGTGTAGACCACGAGGGTCGAGGTCACGTCTTTCGGGATGTAGTCGTAGTCGTCGGTGTAGTGGACGCTTATCCCTTCCTCCTCAAGCTCCTTGGTGAGGTCTGACGGCGTCCTGTCGTAACCGGCGACAGGATAGCCTTTCCGCTTGTAATATCTGGCGATGGCGCTCATCCCTATGCCGCCGATCCCCAGGAAATATATTTTCGAAAAATCAGACATGTCTTAAGCAAGCTTGTAAATCTCGTCGGCTATTATCCCAGCGGCGTCCGGGAGGGCCATCTTCCCGGCGTTCTCCTCCAGGGTCTTGATCCTGTCAGGGTCCCCGAGCAGCTCCAGCGCCGTCGGTATCATCTTCTCCACAGCCTCGGCGTCCTTGACAATCATCGCGGCGTCCTTGCGGACAAGGGCCATCGCGTTGTGGGTCTGGTGATCCTCCGCCACATTGGGGGAGGGCACGAATATCACCGCCTTCTGGGCGGCGCAGAGTTCCGAGACGCTGCTGGCCCCCGACCTTGAGACCACCACGTCCGCGGCCGCGTAGGCAAGCTCCATCCTTCCTATGAAGTCGGAATATCTCACGATCTCCCCAAGCGCGGGATTCTTCACGGCCTCCTCCCTCATGAACTCGTCCACGCCGGATTTATAGTATTTCCCGCATTGCCATAGCACATCGACACCCTCGCTCCCGGGGCAGCCGTCGCTTATCCACTTCCTCATCGCTGCGTTGAGCCTGGCGCTCCCGAGGCTTCCTCCGACAATGAATATATGCTTCTTGGCGGGATCCAGTCCATATTCCTTGACACCCTCCTCCCTCATCCGGGGGGTGCAGGGGACGAAGACGCTCCTGATAGGGTTGCCGCTCATCACGAGCTTCTCTTTCGGGAAGAATCTTTCCATTCCCTCGTAGGCCACGCAGATGCTTTGGACCTTGTCCCCGAGCTTCTTGTTGGTCAGGCCGGCGAAGCCGTTCTGCTCCTGGATCAGGGAAGGGATCCCCATCCTCGTGGCGGCCATCAGCAGGGGAGCGCTGGCGTAGCCTCCCACTCCCACGGCGACTTGAGGTTTGAATTCCTTGATCACCTTCCTTGCCTTCCGGACGCTGTAGAGCACCCTGAAAGGGACGCTGATGTCGTTGATGATGTTCTTGAGTGTCAGCTGACGCTGGAGGCCGGTGATGGGCAGGCCGATTATCTTGTAGCCTGCGGCGGGAACCTTCTCCATCTCCATCTTGCCGTCCGCCCCGACGAACAGGATCTCGGTCCCGGGATTGAGCTCCTTAAGCTTGTTAGCGATCGAGACGGCGGGGAATATGTGTCCTCCGGTGCCGCCTCCGCTGATTATGACCCTTAAAGCTTTGTACTCCATGGCTTACTCGTTGTTATGGTCGTCTAACCCGTAATCCGGGATGTCGTTCTCGTGGATCGGAATGTCCGACTCAAGCATGTCCAGGTCGTCAAGCCGGCTCTCCACCTCGTCTTTCTCCTCATGCTCCACCAGAGGCGCCGCCTGGGCCGCCTCCCGGGCTATTTTCCTCTTTGCCATCTTACTGATGGACAGGATGATGCCGAAAGCTATGCTGAACATCAGGAAGGATGAGTTGCCGTGACTCACCAGAGGCAATGTCTGTCCTGTCAAGGGGCCGAGGTCACAGCTGATCATTATGTGCATCATGGCTTGCGCCGTGATGAGGATCACAAGCCCGGCCACAGCCGTCTTGGCGAAATGGTTGTCGCAATTCCGGGCGATCAGCGAGCCCCTGGCGAGCAGGCTGATGTACAGGATAATCACGAACAGCCCTCCCAGCAGTCCGTATTCCTCCACTATGAAACTGAACATGTAGTCCTCGAACATGATGGGGACGACATATCTCTGGGTGCTCCTTCCCGGGCCCTTGCCGATGAGGCCGCCCTCGTGGATGGCGATCTTCGCGCTCACTGGCTGCAACAGGTTGTCGAGGGCGTTCTGGAACTCCTCGCTGTCGCGGGGCTTCGTCTTGAGGATGTCCAGCTGGTTGTCTTTCTGGTCGTTGGTGATCCTGTTTATGGCGGACTCCAGATGGGGGAAGGGTTTCTCTTCGCTCGGGCGGTCAGAGGCCGCGTTGATCCCGACGCAGGCCGCAAGAAGGCCGACCGCCACCAGTCCCGGGATCACGAGCTCCTTGACGCTGATCCCTCCGATCAGGATGGTGATGAACATGATGCCTCCGATGAATATCGTGCTGGAGAGGCTTCCGACCATGATCCCGAGGCACACAGTGAATATGGGGAAGTAGATGTACACGATTTTCTTGAGAAGCGGTTTCTTCCAGATGGGATATTTATTCGCCAGGAGGTTGGCGACCGCGAACTTGTCGTTGCGGAAGGCGTTGATTGCCCAGGCGAGGTACATCACCATCGCCACCTTGACCACCTCGAACACATGGACCTGGATCCCGCCGATCTGGACTATTCGCCAGGCTTTGTTGATGAAGACCGGCTTGATCGGCCCCACCGCCTTGTGGGTGGCGAGGATCAGGAGCAGGAATATCGACAGGGCGTAGCCGAACTGCGAGAACATCCTGAAAAAGCCTATGCTGCGGATGTTGTAGCAGATGATGATGAATACCAGGCCGATGAGGGATATCTTGATCTGCTCGGTCGCTATCGCCATCCTTGACGTCTTCTGGGATATGGCCAGCTGGGAGGTTGAGGAGAAAATGGCCACGATGGAGATCAGCATCAGTGTCAACGCGATCATCCACACGACCTTGTCTCCCTCGAGATTGTCGAAGAAGGTCCAGAATGTGCTCTTTTTCCCGTCTTTGCTCATCCTTCCGGCTGTTAAAGCATTCTCACGGCCTCTTTGAACTTGCGTCCCCTGTCCTCGTAACTCGTGAACAGGTCGAAACTGGCGCAGCAGGGGCTCAGCAGGACCACGTCCCCGGCCTCGGCGAACTTCCCTGCGGCCTTGACGGCGTCCTCGGCGGAGCGGGTCTCGACGAGCCTGTCTCCTCCGACAATGCCCTCGAAGGCCTCGCGGATCTTGCTGTTATCCACTCCCAGACAGACTATAGCCTTGACCTTGTCCCTCACGAGGGGCTTGAGGACCTCGTAGTCATTACCCTTGTCCTTTCCCCCCACGATCCAGACCACAGGCTTGCTCTGGCACTCCAGCGCGTACCACGCGGCGTCGACGTTGGTGGCCTTCGAGTCGTTGATGTACAGGACGTCCTTGATGCTGAGCACAGGCTCCAACCTGTGCTCGACAGGCTGGAAAGTCGCCAGCGACTCCCTGATCACCTTGTTGTCGATCCCGGAGGCCTTGGCCGCGAGAGCGGCCGCCATCGAGTTGTAGATGTTGTGCTTCCCTCCGAGCGCGAGCTCCTTGAGGAATATGTCGCACTCCTCGTCCTCGTACTTCACCACGATCGTGTCGTCCCTCAGGAAGGCTCCCTGCTCCACCTCGGTCCTCTGGGTGAAAGGCAGGCGCTTCGCGCTCAGGATGATCTTGTTGAGGTGGTCGATCGTGATCTCGTCGTCGGAGTCGAATATGAAGCAGTCCTCCGGGCTGAGGTTCCTGGTGATGCGGAACTTCGCCTTCACGTAGTTCTCGAGCTGGTAGCCGTAACGGTCGAGATGGTCGGGGGTGATGTTCGTGATGATGGCTATGTCGGGGTGGAACTCATAGCAGTTGTCAAGCTGGAAGCTACTGATTTCCAAGACATAATAGTCGTAGTGTTCGGTCGCCACCTGATAGGCGTAGCTCTTGCCGATGTTCCCGCCCAGGCCGACGTTCAGGCCGGCGTTCTGGAGAAGGTAATAGATCAGCGACGTGGTTGTGGTCTTCCCGTTGCTTCCGGTCACGCAAATCTTCTTGGCGGTGTCGTAACGACCCGCGAACTCAATCTCCGAGACTATCCTCGTGCCCTGGGCCTCGAGTTTGCGCACGACGGG
Source organism: Bacteroidales bacterium (assembly GCA_017429765.1). Lineage (GTDB taxonomy): Bacteria > Bacteroidota > Bacteroidia > Bacteroidales > UBA932 > Cryptobacteroides. Next base: position 20,524 of record JAFROJ010000043.1, read on the forward strand.
CACGGTGCTCGGGATCCCCGGGCTCTTTATGACCTCGTCGGCGGAGAGGATGATATCCTCCGTGTGCCCTCCCTGCTCGAAGGGTATGTCCCATTTGCGGAGGTCATCGATGTAGTGTCCGGCGATCTCCCCGTTGTCGGAGAGGAACACGTCGAACCCTTTGACTTTGGCCAGCACAGCGGCCCCGACACCGCTCTCGCCACCTCCCAAAACTACAATCCTGCTCATATTATTCTTCTCTTCTTTATATTATCTGATCTTCAACAACGCGAGGGTGGACACGGCCAGGATGATGCCGATGAGCCAGAACCTCGCCACTATCTTCGCCTCCGGTATCGCGTGGACCGGCTTCTTGATAAGGGCTGGGATGCCCTCTTTCTGGTAGTGGTGGTGCAGGGGGCTCATCTTGAATATCCTCCGCCCCTCGCCGTACCTCTTCTTGGTGTATTTGAAATAACCCCTCTGCATGATGACCGAGAGCGACTCCACGAGGAATATCCCGCATAGGATCGGGAGCAGGAGCTCCTTACGCATCAGCACGGCCCCGACTCCGATTATGCCTCCGATGGTGAGACTGCCCGTGTCGCCCATGAACACCTGCGCCGGGTAGGAGTTGTACCACAGGAAGCCCATCAAGGCTCCCACGAAGGCGGACATGAACACGGCGATCTCGCCGCTCCCCGGGATGTACATGATGTTGAGGTAGTCGGAACTCACAAGGTTGCCTCCGACCCACGCCAGCACACCCAGCACGACTCCGACAATGGCGCTCGTGCCGGCCGCCAGCCCGTCCATCCCGTCAGTCAGGTTGGTGCCGTTGGAGCAGGCGGTTATGACAATGACAATCATGAGGACATAGATCGCCCATTTGCAGTACCATCCCCATCTTCCCTTGAAGGGCGATAGGCTCTTGTAGTCGAACTCGTGGCTCTTGACGAAGGGGATGGTGGTCTTGGTGCTCTTGATGACATTCTCCATCTTCCAGCCCGTGTCCTCGGCCACAAGGGTCTCGGAGTCCACGTTGAGGGAGCCTCGGTTGCCTTTCTCCACAATGTTGGCCATGCCGGGACTCACGGGGACTTTCTCCCTGACCACTATGTCGTCGCTGAGCCACACCGTCATACCGACCACCAGCCCGAGAAATATCTGGGCCAGAAGTTTAGCCTTCGCGTTCAGGCCTTCCTTGTCATGCTTGAACACCTTGATGTAGTCGTCGGTGAAGCCGAGCGCCCCGCACCACAGGGTGGTGAATATCAAAAGCTGGGCGTACACGTTAGTCAGGTCACAGAAAAGCAGGACCGGAATGACTATGGAGATGATGATGATGATGCCACCCATGGTCGGTGTCCCTTTCTTCTGCATCTGTCCCTCAAGCCCGAGATCCCGGATCGTCTCGCCGATCTGCTTCCTTTGCAGCCAGGAGATGATCTTCCGGCCGATGAAGAACGAGATCAACATGGCCGTGACGCTGGTGAGCATGGCCCTGAACGACAGGTAGGTGAACAGGCCCTGCCCCGGGATGTCGAACTTCTGAAGGTATTGGAAGAGATGGTATATCATGGTATATTCCTATTTGTCAATTGTTTCCACGGTTTTGAAAAGCTCGTCGAGGATCTCTCTCTCATCGAAGTGCCGCTTCTCCTGTCCGATGATCTGGTAGGTCTCGTGTCCTTTACCGGCGAGAAGGATCACGGCTCCGGGGGAGGAGAACAGGAGCGCGGCCCTCATGGCCTCCTTCCTGTCCGGGATGAACACGGCCCTCGACAGCCCCTTCTGGCTGAAGCCGGCCTTGATATCGCTGAGGATGTCCTCTGTCCTCTCTGAGCGGGAGTTGTCCGAGGTGACGATGATCCTGTCCGAATATTCCTCGGCGACCTTGGCCATCTCGGGCCTCTTGGTCTTGTCCCGGTCGCCCCCGCATCCGAACAGGCAGACCAGCTCTTTGCCGCGGTCCACCTCCCGAAGGGTTCTCAGCGCGTTGTCCAGCGCGTCCGGGGTGTGGGCGTAGTCAATCACGAAGGAGAGATCCCTCGGGCCCCGGATGATCTCCAGCCTTCCGGGGGCCGGCTCCAGCTTGCTGATAGCCACCAGAGTCTCCTCAGGGTCGGCTCCCAGGGCCATGGCGGCGCTGTAGATCGCGAGGATGTTGCTGGCGTTGTGCTTCCCGACCAGCCTGGTCCAGGCCTCGCGCCCGTCGATCCTGAGAAGCATTCCCTCGAAACTCTCCTCAAGAACCCGGCAAGTGTGGTCTGCCATGCCCCTGCAGGAGAATGTCACGACTCTCGCCTTGGTGTTCTGGGTCATGACCTCGCCGTGGCGGTCGTCGATGTTGATGACGGCCGTGGCCTTCGGGCCGAGGTTGTCGAAGAACAGTTTCTTGCAGCGGAGATATTCGGCGAAAGTGCCGTGGTAGTCGAGGTGGTCGTGGGTCAGGTTCGAGAATATCCCCACCTTGAAATCAAGTCCGGCGACCCTTTCCTGCTCCACCCCGATCGAGCTCACTTCCATGAAGCAGTACTCGCAGCCGGCGTCCACCATCTCCGCCAGCAGGGAATTGATCACCAGGGGGCTGGCCGTGGTGTTGGCAGTCTCAGAGCGGCGCCTCCCCACATAGTTCGCTATGGTCGAGAGCAGGCCGCAGTTGTATCCCTGTGCCATGAACATGTTGTACAGGAGGGTCACTGTGGTGGTCTTCCCGTTGGTCCCGGTGATGCCCACAAGCGATAGCTTCCTGGACGGGTTGTCGTGGAAGTTCGCGGCGATGATCGCCAGGGCGTGACGTGACGAGGAGACCTTGACGAAGGTTATCTCTGGTTGGTGAGCCTGTCGAACCACCGGCCCTTCGACCCCTTCGACAGGCTCAGGGACCGTAGGGACCGTGGGGGCCGTGTCTTCATACACGACCGCGGCGGCGCCGGCCTCTATGGCCTTGCCGATAAAAGAGTGCCCGTCGACCCCTAGTCCCTTGACGGCGACGAAAAGGGCGCCCGGCGTAACCTTTCTCGAGTCGTCGACAACGGCGCTGACGCCGATGTCAAGGCTTCCCTTGACCTCGACGACCCCGCAATCCTTTATGATGTCTCCCAGTCTCATTTCAAACCTATTGTCACTGTTGTTCCCGGCGCGGCCTTCTGCCCTGCCTTCGGGACCTGGGAGGTCACATGACCTGTCCCGGTGTACACACATTCAAGCCCGCTGTTCTCTATCATGAACATGGCGTCCTTCAACCCCAGTCCCTTCACGTCAGGCACCACAGGCTCCTTGGGGTCGACGAAGGAGGGCGCCTCTCTCTCTTGTGTCATCATGGGGACGGGAGCCTTGGGCTCCAGCTCTTTCCCGTAGGCGGGGTCAAGGGCGTAAAGGGCGTCCACGATCTCCCTCATAGCCGCAGCGGGAAGCACACCTCCATAGACGCTGCCCCTGATCAGGTACGATTTGAGGCAGATTATGGCGCTGTACCTTGGCTCGTCAGCCGGGAAGAAGCCCACGAAGGTCGCGAGGTTGTGGTAGCTCCCGTCCTTGGTCACGTAAGGCGAGCTCATCCCATATTTCTTTATCTCCTCTCCTGAGAGGACCTGCCTTGAGGTGCCGGTCTTTCCGGCGACCCTCATCTTCGCCCCTTTCAGCCTGAGCGCGGCGGTTCCCCCGTCGGAAGTCACGGCCTTCATGGCCCTGAGAAGGGTGTCGGCTGTGGCTTTCGAGCAAATCGACGCGTTCAGCACGGACGGCCCTTTCCTGTCTTTCACGACCCCGTCTTTCTCCACGCTTTCCACGAGGTAGGGTTTCATCATCTTGCCTTTGTTCGCCACGGCGTTGTAGAAGGTCAGGATGTGAAGAGGAGTCTCCTTGATGGCGTAGCCCATGGCCACGGAACCGAGGTCGGTGGCGCTCCATCTGGGTGAGGCGGGATTCGGAAGCTCGGGTTCCCTCAGACCGTCAAGGTCGAAATCGAAAGCCTGCCCCAGCTTGTACATGTAAAGCTTGTCAAGGAACCGTTTCGGGTCGTCGGAATAGTTCTTGACGGCAAGGTAGCGGAACACGTAGTTGGAGGATATCTCGAACCCGTGTAGGATCGAGATGTCTTTCATCCCGAGAACATGGTCGTCCTGGGGATAGCCGGGGATGATCCCGTTGTTGGTCGGGATCCTGTCGTCCAGCGACTTGATGACCCCGTCCTCGAGGGCTGTCATCAAGGTGGTGGCCTTGAACACCGAACCCGGCTCGGAGTTGAGGCCGATGGCCATGTTGAAGGTCTCGTTGAGGCTCCAGTCGGTGGAGTCCCTCATCAGGTTGACCATGGAGCGGATGGCCCCGGTCTTCACGTCTATTATCACCGCGCAGCCCATCTCGATAGACTTGTCGTTCTCAATCTGGCGCCTCAGGGCCTTGTCCACGATGTCCTGCATCGTGATGTCCAGGGTGGTCCTGACATCCAGGCCGTCCTGCGGCTTGACATAGACGCTGTCATAGTTCTGGATCCATTCCTTGTCGTCTGTCTGGCGGCTCCACATTTCCCCCTCCTTGCCGTGGAGGACGTAGTCGTACTTGCCCTCGATGCCGATGTGGTTGTTGCCGTTGGAGTTGCTGTTGTCCTTGACGTAGCCGATTGTCCTCATGGCCAGATTCCCGTAGGGATACCTCCTGGAGTCTTTCTTCTTGACGATGATCCCGCCCCTGTACCGCTCCTCGTTCATCAGCGGGAGCTTCTTCAGGCGGAGAAGGGTCTCCCTGTCGACAGGATGGCCAAGCCTCATGTAACGGTTACCCTCCTCCCGGCCTTTCCGGATCATCTTCCAGTAGTTCTCTCCCTCGCCCCCCATCTCTTCCGACAGGCCCTTGGCTAAGATCTTAGCCTTCTCCTGCCACTCGGCCTCCAGCTTCTTCCCCTCCTTACCCTTGCTCTCGAAATAAGCCTTGCGCACCGTGCAATCCATGAATATCTCGTACATCGGGGTGGACATCGCGAGGAGTTTCCCGTCGACTCCGAGGATGGAGCCTCGCTCCGGGTCTATGACGGTCTGGACGCTCTGGGGCTTGAAGTATCTCTCGATAGTCTTGTCCGGCTTCCAGAACCATTGGATGTAGGCCATCCTGGCGACCAGGACGAGCGACAGGCCGAGGAAGGCGACATAGAGGTAGTACAGGATCATTCCGATCCTGTCCCTCTCCCTCTTAGTCGAATTCTGTGACTGTGTGGCCATGCCGGTTCTATTTTATCTTGTCAGCGGGTTTCTGGGGCAGAGCCAAGGTCGACCCGTTCTCCCGCAACATCTCCTCAATCTTGCTCATCCTGCCCATCCCGGCGAGCTCAACCGTCTTCTGGGCGTGGTATATCTCGACATCCTGGAGGACCTGACGCCTGTCCTCCACCCTTGTGAGGGTCTTCTCGATCTTCAGGCTCAGCCATATGCTGACCCAGAAGAGGAAGAAGGTGTAGATGATGTGGATGAAGTACTTGTTGACCCGGAGCCTCAGGAGGAACTCTCCCTTGATCGCCGCCAGGAAAGCGTTCCTCATCCACTGGCCGACATCGGCCAGTTTCCATCTCCTCTCTTTCTTTTCCCCGAGCGCCATACTACACTCCTTTTTTCACCGTCACTTTCCGGGCGACACGCAGCTTCGCGCTCCTCGCCCTTGTGTTGGACGCTATCTCACTCTCCGCCGGGGTTACCGGCTTCCTGTTAACCGCCTCGAGAGGAGCGTCTATCCTCCCGAACATGTCCTTCTCCTCCCTTCCCTCGACATTGCCGAAGCGGATGAAATTCTTCACCATCCTGTCCTCCAGGGAGTGATAGGTGATCACCGCCAGCAAGCCTCCCTCCTTGAGGGACTCCGCGGCGCCCTGGAGGAACTTCTCCAGGGAACGAGTCTCGTGGTTCACCTCGATGCGGAGCGCCTGGTACACCTTGGCCAGGAACTTATGCTCCGCGAATCCCGGGATCACGGGAGCGATCGCCCTGTCGAGGTCACCTGTGGTGACTATCGGGGCCTTGTCCCTGGCTGAGGCGATCAGGGAGGCGATTCTGCCCGCCCCGTCGACTTCGCCGTAAAGCCTGAATATCCTCTCGAGCTCCTCGCGCGGATACCCATTCACCACATCGGCAGCTGTCTGCCCGCCCTCAGTGTTCATCCTCATGTCCAGAGGGGCCTCGTACCTGAACGAGAAACCCCTTCCGGCGGTGTCGAACTGGTGGGAGGACACCCCCAGGTCGGCAAGAATCCCGTCAAGCCCTCCATCGAGCCTCCCGCGGAGGTCATCCCTGTCATGGGCGAGCTTCAGAAGGAAATTGCGGATGAAGCGGAAGTCTCCGCGGATCAATGTGAGACGGCTGTCCTCTATGGTGTTGTCCAACGCCTCGGCGTCACGATCGAAGGCGATGACGCGACCGTCTTCGTTTAAGCGTGAAAGGATCCCGGCGGTGTGACCACCGCCTCCGAATGTGACGTCAGCGTAGATTCCTGATGGATTAACGACGAGAGACGAGATACTCTCGTCCAAAAGCACTGGGGTATGGTAAACAGACATTCCTGACCCTCCTACCTCTCCTGAGACAGCTGGCCGGCGATATTCAAGAATTCCTCGTTCGAGATCGCGCTGGCCTCGTATTTCTCCTTGGCCCAGATCTCTATCTTGTAATCGTTGCCCGAGAAAACCACCTCTTTCGTTACACCAATGGACTCCAGTAGCTTCTTGGGGATAGAGACGCGTCCGAGCTTGGGGTCAGGCTCCACGACAGCCCGGTCACGCATGTACTCTCTCCAGAAAGCGGCGTGAGCGCGATTAAAGATATTCAACTTCGACTTGACCTTCTCCGATTGGCGCTCCCACTCCTCGAAGGTGTACATCTCGAGACAGGGGGCGAAGATGTCTTTCTTCACCACGAGCCTCATGTCACCCTCGGGATCCATCAAAGATTTGAACGGCGAGGGGAAGACCATTCTCCCCTTGTCGTCAATCTTCGAAGTGTATTCGCCGATGAATGTGATCATGTCCTTTTTCGCCTTTCACGCTTGGACACAAAGATAGGAATATTTTTCCACTTTCTTCCATCGAATTACATTTTTTTCCACATAATTTTCAACCGCATAAAAAAACCGCCGTTGGCGCGGCGGTTCGGTGTTTTAAGGGCGGTTGTTTACCTGCCGAGAATGTCGGAAATCTTAACTGCCTGGAAGACAAGATGAGAGACGCTGCCCTCGTACAAAATCCCCACGGTCTCGTCGTCGATCATGGTCATGCAGGAATATCCCCAGCCTCCCTCCTCGTCGAGGAGAAGGGCGTGTGGCCAGGTGTGTCCGAGATCCTCGCTGGCCTTGATAGTGAACATGTTCCTCGTGACCCTGGAGTCCGGATTGGCGAACAGGAGAGTGTTCCCGGCCATGAGGACACTGGCCTGGCAGACAGGCTCCTGGAGGACGTCGTTGGAGGCGTGGGCTGTCCATGTCTTCCCGAGGTCCGAGGTGATGTAGACCTTCCGGGTCCTGTTGTCGGTGCCGTGGTTACGCATATTCAGCATCAGGACACCGGGGCTGATCTCGACCACCTGATCCTCGCAGACATGATTCACGGCCATGTTGGAGACTGTCCATGTCGCGCCATGGTCCTTGCTGTAGATTATCCCGGCGGAGGGGACCTTATCCTTGTCCCACTCCTGGATGGGGACGACCAAGGTGCCGTCAGCCATGGTGATCCCTCGTCCCGGGCCCTGGAAGAGAGTGGAGCTGGCCGGATCCTTGACCAGCGGGGTCAAGCTGACCGGCTTGGACCAGGTCTTGCCCTCGTCCTCGCTCTTGACCATGGCCAGCTGGGCCACGTCGATGGGGTCGAAACCGTCCTTGGAGGCGAAGATGGAGGCTTTACCCTCCAGCCCGTGGGCCCAGATGGCGAATATGTAAATGTCCCCGGTCACGTCGTCCACCAGCACACAGGGGTCGCCGCAGCCGTTCTGGTCCTTGGGGAGACCCCCATATTCGCCCAGATCCATGGCCACTCCCATCTTGCTCCATGTCCTTCCGCCGTCCGAGCTCTTCTGGAAGCCGATGTCTATGTCGGCCTGAAGGTCGTAATAAGTGTTCCAACGAATATCATAGACGGCGATCAGGTCGCCCTTCCTGGTCGTTGCGAGCCCGGGGATCCGGTAGGTGTCCACTCCGTCGTCCCCGTGATTCCTCAACGCTATCCCGAAGCGCCTGTTGTCCCAGGGGCCTGTCTGCTCCAGCGGGACCTCCCCGCCGCCGATGGACAGTGACTCGACCTTGCAGGAGAAAGTGCCAGAGAGATCCACCTTCGAGGAGGCGACGCTGACGCTGACATAGAAGTGGTTGTCACCTTTGACAAGGGGCCTCTCGAAGGGCAGGATGACGGTCTCCGATCTCGGCTTGACCTTGCTCTCGACCGAGACGGACCGGGGGGCGTACCAGTCCTCCTGGCCCGCTCCCCAGTAGTTGTAGTGGGACCTCATCACATTGGACTTTGTCCTTGACATGATGGGGGAGATCGTGCCGATGTAGACCAGCTTGACATCCTTGACAGCCTTCAGGGGGATTCCGCTCAGGGAGACCTCTACCTCGCCGGAGACCACCTGGGCGCTCCCGCTGGGAATAACAATCTCCGAGATCACATTGTAGTCCCTGTCTACTATCACCGGGATCCTTGGATTGTACACGCTGGCGGTGACCGCCGCCATAAGTGTGGAGAGAATTGAGATTAACATAGTCGAAAGATAGTGAAAATATAGTTAACTTTGTATGATTCGACTTAGAATATAAAACGAGCCTGAAAGTATGAGTATCGACAGATTTGATCTTGTGAAGGAGTCCTTCGAGAAAAAAGCGGTCCCCGCCGAGTGTCCTGAGGAAAGGCCGTCGGAGTATTTCGGCGAGTTGGTCTTCGACCGCCGGAAGATGGCGAGATACCTCGACAAGCACACCCTCTCAGCCTTGCTGGACTGTGTCGACAACGGCAAAACCCTTGACCGCGAGACAGCCGACAAGGTCGCCGAGGGCATGAAAGAATGGGCCTTGGAGCACCATGTGACCCATGTGACGCACTGGTTCCAGCCACTGACCGAGGGCACGGCCGAGAAGCACGACTCCCTCATCGAGTACGACGGGAAGGGCGGTGTGATCGAGAAGTTCGACGGGAGGTCGCTCGCCCAGCAGGAACCTGACGCCTCGTCGTTCCCGAACGGGGGTATCAGGGCCACCTTCGAGGCCAGGGGCTACACTGCCTGGGACCCGACCTCGCCTGTGTTCATAATGGGTGACACCCTCTGCATCCCGACCGTGTTCATCTCCTACACCGGAGAGGCCCTGGACTACAAGACTCCTCTGAAGAGGGCGATCAAGGCTGTCTGCGAGGCGGCTCTGCCGATCTGCAAGCTGTTCGACCCGAAGGTCAATAAAGTGTTCTCCTACCTCGGGTGGGAGCAGGAATATTTCCTCGTGGACGAGTCCCTCTACGCGGCCAGGCCGGATCTTATGATCACCGGCCGGACCTTGATGGGACACGCGTCGTCGAAGAGCCAGCAGCTGGACGACCATTATTTCGGGGCCATCCCCTCCCGTGTGGCGGAGTTCATGAGAGATCTTGAGATAGCCGGTCACAGGCTTGGTATTCCGATAAAGACTCGTCACAACGAGGTGGCTCCCAATCAGTTCGAGCTGGCCCCCATATTCGGGGAGGCGAATCTGGCCAATGACCAGAACCAGCTCCTGATGAACCTGATGAACAGTCTCGCGAGGAAACACGGCTTCGTGGTCTTGCTCCATGAGAAGCCCTTCGAGGGGGTGAACGGCTCCGGGAAACACAACAACTGGTCGCTCGGGACCGACACCGGGACAATGCTCCTGGCCCCCGGCAAGGACGCCATGGGCAATCTCCAGTTCGTGACCTTCTTCGTCAATGTCCTGTCCGCCGTCCAGAAGCACAACGCCTTGATCAAGGCCTCGATAGCCTCGGCCACCAACGCCCACCGCCTTGGCGGGAACGAGGCCCCTCCGGCCATAGTGTCGGCCTTCCTCGGGAGAACCATGACAGGGGTTTTGCGCAAGCTCCTCGAGGTGCCCTCGGACACCTCGATCGAGATAGCGGGCAAGAAGGGACAGAGCCTGGGCCTCGTGGAGATCCCGGAGATATTCGTGGACAACACAGACCGCAACAGGACCTCCCCGTTCGCTTTCACAGGCAACCGCTTCGAGTTCCGCGCCGTGGGCTCGTCGGCCAACTGCGCCGGGGCCATGACCACCCTGAACGCCGCCGTGGCCGATGAGCTGATGAGGTTCAAAGCCTCGCTGGACGTCGAGCTCGCTTCCGGGAAGCCGTTGAATGTCGCGGTGATGGACACATTGAAGCCGATCATCGCGTCGATCATAGACGTGGTCTGCTTCGACGGTAACGGCTACGCCCCGGAATGGGTCGAGGAGGCCAGGATGAGGGGACTTGACACCGAGACCAGCGTGCCGGAGATGATCAAAGTGTTCACCCGTCCCGAGTCCGTGGAGATGTTCCGCGAGACCGGAGTCTACTCTGAGAAGGAACTCCAGGCCCGCAACGAGGTCAAATGGGAGATGTACATCAAGAAAGTCCAGATCGAGTCCCGCGTCATGGTGAGGATGGCCATCAACCACATCATCCCCGCGGCTCTTGACTACAAGCGTAAGCTCTTGAAAGAAGTGGCTTTGAGCATGGAGGTGTTCGGAGACACGTCAGGCTGTCCGGTGGAGCTCGGGCTGATCAACCAGATCAACAGCTACATCGAGGAGATCAGCGTCAAGGCGGACGCCATGAAGAAGGCCAGGAAGATGGCCAACTCGATCGATGACCTGTACGAGCGGGCTGTCGCCTACCACGAGATCGCCGAGGCTCTGAACGATCTCCGCCGCCCCATAGACAAACTTGAGGAGAGGGTGGACAATCGGTCCTGGCCTCTCCCCAAGTACAGGGAACTGCTGTTTATCAGCTAATTAAAACACGAGCAGGAATAAGCCCGCGGCGAGGCAGCAGCCCACCATCGGTCCGACTACCGGAATCCAGCTGTAGCCCCAGCCGCTGTCGCGTTTCCCCTCGAGAGGGATCATGGCGTGGATGCAGCGGGGACCGAGATCCCTGGCGGGATTCATCGCGTAACCGGTGGTTCCTCCCAGGGACATGCCTATCGACATTATTATCGCGGACACAGGGAAGGCGCCGATGCTTCCGAGACCGACCTCGGGGGTGTTCCCCTTGGTGGCGAGGGCCAGGATCAGGAAGACCAGCAGACAGGTGGCGATAACCTCACTGAAGAGATTCGAGAGCTTGTGATCGATGGCCGGCATTGTGCAGAACGTGCCGAGGATGCCGTCCGGGTTGGCCGTGGAGGCCTTGTAGTGGTCTCTGTAATAGAGATAGACGAGACCCGCCCCGAAGAATCCTCCGGTCATCTGGGCGACACAGAAGGGCAGGACCTCTTTCCAGGGGAAGCTGCCGGCGAGGGCGAGACCGAGGGTGACGGCGGGGTTCAGATGGGCTCCCGAATATGGCCCGGCGATGAACACGCCGCACATGACGGCGAAGCCCCAGGCCAGTGTCACGACTATCCATCCGCCGCCCTTGGCTTTGGATCTCTCAAGGGTCGTGGCGGCGCACACACCGTCTCCCATCAACACAAGCACAAGCGTTCCGACGAACTCGAAAACGCATTTTGTCCATAATGATACTTCCATATTCCTAAAGATTGTTGATTGTTCTTCTGATGGCGTCGGCCCAGCCTTCCTTCAAGGCTTTGACCTTGTCCGCCGGGGCCTCGGGCTTGAAAGTCCTCTCAGCCTGCCACTGGCTCTTTATCTCCTCGACGCTGTCCCAGTACCCGACGGCGAGGCCGGCGAGGTAGCAGGCTCCCTTCGCCGTGGTCTCCGTGACCATCGGACGGATCACGTCCGCCCCGAGGACATCGGCCTGGAACCGCATCAGGAGATTGTCCCTGGATGCCCCTCCGTCGACTTTAAGCTCGGTGAGTTTGACTCCGGCGTCCTTCTCCATGGCGTTCACGATGTCCATGGTCTGGAAAGCTATCCCTTCCAGGGCCGCCCTGGCGATATGGCCCGCGGTCGTGCCTCTCGTGATACCGTGTATGCAACCTTTGGCGTACTGGTCCCACCAAGGCGCGCCCATCCCGGTGAGGGCGGGGACGAAATAGACCCCTCCGTTGTCCGGAACCGTCTCAGCCAGAGCCTCCACCTCCGAGGAGCTCTTGATGATCCCGAGACCGTCCCTGAGCCACTGGATGACAGAGCCTCCGACGAATATGCTGCCCTCAAGGGCGTAATTCACAGTGTCGCCGATCTTCCAGGCTATTGTCGTGAGCAGGTTGTTCTTGGACATGATGGGTTTCTCGCCCGTGTTCATCAGCAGGAAGCAGCCGGTCCCGTAGGTGTTCTTGACCGATCCGGGCTCTGTGCACATCTGGCCGAAGAGGGCCGCCTGCTGGTCCCCTGCTATTCCGGCCACCGGCACTCCGGCGGCGAAGACGGAGCAAGACGTGGCCCCGTAGACCTCGCTTGAGGAACAGACCTCGGGCATCATGGAGGCCGGAACACCCAACAGGTCGAGGAGTTCCTCGTCCCACTTGAGGGTGTTGATGTTGAACAGCATAGTCCTGGACGCGTTGCTGACGTCGGTGACATGCCTGACTCCGCCCGTGAGGTTCCAGACCAGCCAGGAGTCGACAGTGCCGAAGCGAAGTTTCCCGGCCTCGGCCTTCTCCCTCGCTCCGGGGACGTTCTCGAGGATCCAGCGGATCTTCGTGCCGCTGAAATAGGCGTCGATGATCAGACCTGTCTTCTCCCGGATCTTCTCAGTCAAACCCTTCTCTTTCAACGAGTCGCAATATTCAGAAGTCCTGCGGTCCTGCCAGACTATAGCCTTGTGGACGGGCTCTCCGGTCTCGGCGTCCCAGACGATCGTTGTCTCTCTCTGGTTGGTGATCCCGATGGCGGCGATGTCGTTGCCGTTCAGACCCACGGCCGAGAGAGCCTCCGCCGCCACTCCGGCCTGGGTGGCCCAGATCTCCATGGGGTCGTGCTCGACCCATCCCGGTTTCGGGAAATACTGTGTGAATTCCTTCTGGGCTGTCGAGACAGCGTTTCCGGCCCGGTCGAAGACTATCGCCCGGGAGCTGCTTGTGCCCTGGTCAAGGGCGAGTATGTATCGGTTCATAGCGGTTATTATGTTTCCGTGTCATTCCGCGATCCTGCCGAGCAGGGTGGCGGATGTGCAGGATGTTATCTCAACGTTGACATATTCCCCGGCCTTGTGGCCCTCACCGGGGAAAACGCACATCTTGTCGCTTCCGGCGCGTCCCCTGAGCTCCTCCGGATTCTTCCTCGAAGGCCCCTCCACGAGCACCTCGAAGACCTTACCGATGTCCCTCCGGTTGCTTTCCAGGCTCAACTGGTTCTGGAGGTCGATGATCTCGTTCAGCCTCCTTGTCTTTACCTCGGGAGGAACGTCGTCGGGGTACTTCCTTGAAGCCAGGGTGCCAGGCCTCTCTGAATAGCAGAACATGTAGGCGTAGTCGAAAGCGGCCTCCCTGAACAGGGAAAGCGTCGCCTGGTGGTCCTCCTCGGTCTCGGAGCAGAAGCCAGCGATCACGTCTGTCGTGATCCCGCAGCCGGGGAGGATCTCCCGGATCTTCCGGACCCTCTCCATGTACCATTCACGGGAGTAGCGCCTTCGCATTTTCTCGAGAAGCCGGTCGCTTCCGGACTGGACGGGGAGATGAATATGCTTGCAGATGTTGTCGTGGGCGGCCATCGTCTCCAGGAGGGAGTCGCTGATGTCCTTGGGGTGGTTGGTGGCGAAGCGCACCCTGAGGGAAGGGTCTATCCCGGCCACGGCGGCCAGGAGACCGGGAAAGTCCATCTTCTCCCCGTCGCCCTCGTCCCAGAGGTAGGAGTCCACATTCTGCCCCAGGAGAGTCACTTCCTTGTAGCCCTTCGAGAACACGTCCCTCGCCTCGGCGAGAATGGAGTGAGGGTCGCGGCTGCGCTCTGCGCCCCTGGTGTAGGGGACCACGCAGTAGGAGCAGACGTTATTACATCCTCTCATGATGGATATGAAGGCGGAGACCCCGTTCTTGTCGGTGCGGACTGGAATGATGTCGGCGTAGGTCTCCTCCCTCGAGAGCAGGACATTGATCCCCGGCTTGTCGGGGGTTATCTCCTTAACCATCTCAGGGAGAGTCCTGTAGGTGTCCGGCCCTGCGACAAGGTCCACCTTGCCGGTCAGGATCAGCTTGTCCTTCAGCCTCTCGGCCATACAGCCCACGATCCCGACAATCACCTCCGGATTCCTCTCTTTACATTTCCTGAACTCCTCGACGCGGCCCCAGATCCTTTGCTCGGCGTTGTCCCGCACAGAGCAGGTGTTCGCGAGTATGATGTCGGCCTCGTCCATGGCCCCGACACGCTCGTAGCCCTCCTTCGCCATGATGGAGAATATGATTTCCGAGTCGACCACATTCATCTGGCAGCCGTAAGTCTCTATGTAGATTCTCTTGTTCATCCTCACGCTATATGTACAAAGATATGGATTTTTCAGCTAATAAGTATTTTTTCCTATATTTGTGGAACCTGAAAAGCGTTTCAGAGATGAGAAAACACTTGTCCAGACTGTTCCTGGCCGCCCTGGCGGCCCTTTCCATAGCGCTGACCGGCTGTGGCGGCGTGAAGAAAGTGAAGGACATAAAGATCACCTCCGTGGGGGTGGAGTCGTACTCGTTCAGCGGCTTGAGATCGATCAACGCCGTCCTGGCCCTGGGTATCGACAATCCCACCTTCGCTTTCACGGTGACTGACCTGAACGGGGTGCTGAAGTACAAGGGCGAGGACTTCGCCAGTTATTCAGCCGACACCATCCGGGTCGACAAGAAATGTGTCAAGGTCTATGACCTTCCCTGCTCGGCCACCTTGAGCGAGAGCGTGGGCCTCATGCAGGCTCTACAGATAGCGAAGAACAGTACCCTCGAAGGTTTCACGACCGATGTCGAGGCGAAGGTAAAGCTCCGTAACGGGGCTGGTACAACATTGAGATTCAAGGATTTGGATCTCCAGAAAATGAGTGAGTAAGATGAGACGCGCGATAGTCATGTCAATTGCCGCGATCCTGTTTCTGGGCTTCTCCCTGAGGGGCTCGGCCCAGGATCTGAGGGACACCACCATGGCAGCGGCCCTGGACTCCACACTTGTCGGGAAGAGCATTTTCAATCTTCTCCCCAACGTCACCGTGCACCAGTCACAGGGCATCCTCAGCTCGATGAACAAGCAGATAGCCTCGAACTCCTCGAGGAAGATGACTGGTTACCGGGTGAGGATATTCAATGACAACAAGCAGAACTCCCGCGGGGCCTCCGAGGCGGCGATGGCCCGTTTCAAGGGGATGTATCCGGGTGTGGCCGCCTACAGGACATATTCGAATCCCTTCTTCAAGGTCACCGTCGGGGATTTCAGGACGAAATCCGAGGCGATGAGGCTCCTGCAGCAGGTGAAGGGCTCTTTCCCCTCGTCTTTCATCGTGAAGGAGACTATCAATTATCCCCCTGTGAACTCAAATTTCTAAGTGATGCTCAAGCAAGGACTCGAACTCAAGCAGACACAGAAAATGTCGCCGCTCCAGATCCAGACGATCAAGCTGATCGAGCTGCCGATCCAGGAGCTGGAGCAGCGTGTCAAGGCCGAGCTCGAGGAGAATCCTGTCCTTGACGATTCCCCGGCGCCCGAGAAAGAGGACGGGGACGACGAGCCCAGGGATGTTTCCATCGACGAGATGGACGCGGACGATCCCATCCCCTCATACAAGCTGAGAGTCAATAACTACGGCAAGGACGAGCGTCCCCAGTACAACACTTTCTCGGTCAAGGAGAGTTTCACCCAGAGCCTGATGGAGCAACTCGGCTACCGCAACCTCTCCAAGCATGACCACGATGTCGCCGCCTTCATCATCGGCAGCCTCGACGAGGACGGCTATCTCCGCAGGGATCTCGAGAGTGTTGTGGACGACCTCGCGTTCAGGGCCAACATCGAGTCCGACTCGGAGGAGGTGGCCCGCCTTCTCTCCCTGATCCAGGAGTTCGAGCCGGCGGGAGTCGGCGCCAGGGACCTTCGCGAGTGCCTGCTTCTCCAGTTGCGGGTCCAGAACCAGACCAGGGAGGTGCAGCTGGCCCAGACGATCATCAAAGACTATTTCCAGGAGTTCTCCAACAAACACTTCCAGAAGATCATCGCGAGGCTTGGCCTGACAGAGGAGGAGATGAAGGGTGTCATCTCGAGAATAGTCAAGCTGAACCCCTCGCCGGGCGGGCAGATCGACGATTCATACAACGACCAGGCCCAGCAGATAGTGCCCGATTTCGTCCTTGACATAGAGGACGGGGACATGAGGCTCTCCATGCCCAGGTTCTCTATCCCCGAGATCCGGGTCAACAAGAAATACGCCGACCTTCTGGTCGAGGCCCAGGGCTCGACCGACCGGCAAAGGAAGGAGGCGGCGACTTTCGTCAAGCAGAAGCTCGACTCCGCCAAGTGGTTCGTGGAGGCTCTCAAGCAGCGTCACAACACACTCAAGAGCACGATGGAGGCGATTCTCGAGTACCAGCGGGATTATTTCATGGACGGTGACGAGTCCCACCTCAAGCCGATGGTCCTGAAGGACATCGCCGAGAAGACCGGCTTCGACATCTCCACCATCTCAAGAGTCGTCAACAGCAAGTACATCGAGACCCATTTCGGGATATTCCCTCTTAAGTATTTCTTCTCGGAAGGTCTTGAGAACCAGGAGGGTGAGGAGGTCTCTACCCGCGAGTTGAAGAAGGCTCTGAAAGACTGCGTGGACGCCGAGGACAAGCGCAAGCCCCTGACCGACGACCAGCTTGTCGCCGAGATGGGAAAGAAGGGCTATAAGGTCGCCAGGCGCACCATCGCTAAGTACCGCGACCAGTTGGACATCCCCAAGGCCAGACTCCGTAAAGAATTATAGATTCACCTTCGTTCCGAAGGCCAGGTCGCCCGCGTCCCCGAGACCCGGGATGATGTACGATTGGCTAGTGAGCTCCTCGTCGATGGCGGCGGTCCACAGGGTAGCGGTCTCGCCGAATCTTTTCTGGAGATACTCAATGGCGTAGACGCTGGAGATAGGGCTGACGAAATGGGTCTTGGCGGGCTTGCCCCCCTCGTCCACCAGGCGGTTGTAGGCTATCTCCATCGAGGCTCCGGTCGCTATCATCGTGTCGGCCAGGATCATGGTCTTTCCCTTGAGGTTGGGGCAGGTGCAATATTCAATGGCGATGTGGAACTCGTCCACTTTGTCATATTTCCGGAAAGCGGCGATGAAGGCGCTCTCGGCGTTGTCGAATATGTCCATGATCCCTTTATGGATAGGGAGTCCGGCCCGCAGGATCGTGGCGGCCACGATCTTGGAGTCGGAAGTGCTGACCCTGGCTGTCGCCAGGGGAGTGGTCACATCCTTCGGCGAGTAGTCAAGCGTCTTGCTGATCTCGTAAGCGAATATCTGTCCGATCCGCTCGAGATTGAAGCGGAAACGGAGGCTGTCTTTCTGGATCTTGCGGTCGCGCACCTGGGCGATGATGTTGTTGAGCGCCGAGTCTTTCTCTCCGAGGTTGATGACTTTCATTGGTTATGATAGAATGGTTAGCTGAACCAAATGTAAAGATTTATTTCAACTCCGGCAAATTTTTCGATCCCCCTTGGGGGCTCAGGCGATGTAGAGCCTGTCGTCGGCGAAGCTGTAGAAGCTGTCGTCGCAGACGACTATGTGGTCGAGGATGGAGATGTCGAAGGTGTCGGCGGCCTTCTTAATGGCCGCGGTGCGCTCAAGGTCCTCTTTCCCCGGCGTCGGGTTCCCGGAAGGGTGGTTGTGGACAAGGATGATCCCGCAGGCCCTTTTCTCAAGGGCTTTCCTGACGACCAGCCTCGTGTCCACCACCGTGGACGACAGTCCGCCAAGGCTGAACATCTCTTTGTGGATCAGGTAGTTCGCCCTTGTGAGGAAAAGCACCCAAAACTCCTCGTGATCCAGCCCCTTGAGACGGGGGAGCATCAGCCTGTAGACCATGGCCGGGTCGCTTAAAGGTGTTTTCACGAGTCCCCTGTCCTCCATGCAGCATCTCTTGCCCAACTCGAAAGCGGAGGCGATGGACGCGTACCGGCCAGGGCCGATACCATCCATCGCCATCACTTCCAGGGAGTCCATGCCTGCCAGTCGGGAGAGTCTTCCCCCGGCCGCCGAAAGAAGCCTGTTGGCCACCTCCAGCACGTTTCCGTTCCTAGTCCCGGAGCCTATCAGGATGGCCAGCAACTCGGCGTCGCTCATCGCCCCGGGGCCCTTGGACAACATTTTCTCCCGCGGACGCTCGTCCGCACACAATTCCTTGATTCTCATAGTTTTATAGTTTAGTTTAATGAAGTTCGCCAGGATGATCCGGCTCAGGAGGGCATCACTTGCGCTCGATGACCTTGCGGGCGGCGTCGGCTATCCCGTTGGCGTCGATCCCGTAGGCGGCGAGCAGCTCGGAAGGCGTGCCGCTCTGGCCGAAGGTGTCCTTGCCGTTGACATATTCCATGGGCTTGGGTGAGGTGGCGGCGAGAACGCCGGCGACAAGCTCTCCAAGACCTCCGGCCATGTTGTGCTCCTCGGCCACGACGACGGCTCCGGTCTTGATGGCGGAGGCGAGGATGGCGGCTGTGTCAAGAGGCTTGATCGTGGCCA
>JAFROJ010000044.1 GCA_017429765.1 Bacteroidales bacterium
ATAGAGCTTTGAATACGAATGGGCCATGAGCTCGTTGGATTTCTTGGTGGCCCCGTAGAGGCTCACGGGCGAGTCCGTCTTGTCCTCCTCGCTGAAAGGGACCTTTGCGTTAAGGCCGTACACAGAGCTTGAAGAGGCGAAGACGAGATGCTTGACCGGATGGTGACGGCAAGCCTCGAGAATAGAAAGGAATCCCTCGAGATTGCTTTGCAGATAGGCGTAAGGGTTGGTTATGGAATATCTCACACCGGCCTGGGCGGCGAGGTTCACGACCACGTCGAAACCCTCCGCCTCGAACAGACGGTCCAAAGCCTCCTTTTCCCGGATGTCTCCCTTGATGAAAGCGCAGGAAGGCCACTTGGAGCTCGCCTTTGCTGTCCAGTCCATGAAAGGGCCGTCGAAACCGTTCTCCGACAACCTGCCTGTCTTAAGACGGGGATCGTAATAGTCATTGATGTTGTCAAGCCCTGTCACCTCGTCTCCCCTGGCGGCAAGCCGTGCCACAAGACTGGAGCCTATGAAACCGGCAGCGCCTGTCACAAGGATCCTCATGACAGGCTACTTAAGGTTGGAGATCCAGGAGGTGAGGTTGGCCTCCATCGAGGCCTCGGAATAATCCACCTTCTCGAACTTCTCCCCGGTGATATGCTCGTAGAGCTCGATGTAGCGGTCTGTGATCCCGCCCACGACCTCGGGTGTCATGTCGGGGACTTTCTGCCCTTGCTGGCCCTGGAAACCGTTGGCCATCAGCCACTCGCGCACGAACTCCTTGGAAAGCTGCCTTTGGCGCTCACCCTTGGCGAGCCTCTCCTCGTAGCCCTCGGCGTAAAAATATCTCGACGAGTCAGGGGTGTGTACCTCGTCCATGAGGTAGATCACGCCGTCCCTCTTGCCGAACTCGTACTTGGTGTCCACCAGGATCAGGCCCTGTCCGGCGGCGATCTCCGTCCCGCGCTGGAATATGGCCCTGGTGTATTCCTCAAGCCTCTCGTAATCCTCGGCCCCGACGATGCCGCGGGCGATAATCTCCTCTTTGGAGATGTCCTCGTCGTGTCCCTCGGCGGCCTTGGTTGTCGGAGTGATTATCGGCTCCGGAAACTTCTGGTTCTCAACCATTCCCTCAGGAAGCGGGACCCCGCAGAGAGTCCTCTTGCCGGCTTTGTACTCCCTCCAGGCGTGTCCGGCGAGATAGCCCCTGATGACCATCTCGACCTTGAAAGGCTCACACTTGTAACCCACGGTGACGGCCGGGTCAGGCACGGCGACCTTCCAGTTGGGAAGGATGTCCGAGGTCGCGTCGAGGAACTTGGCGGCGATACGGTTCAGGACCTGGCCTTTGAAAGGGATACCCTCCGGGAGCACCACGTCGAACGCGGAGATCCTGTCAGTCACGACCATAGCCAGATATTTCCCGTCGATGTCATAGACATCGCGGACCTTTCCGACATACTTGCCAACCTGTCCGGGGAGGTTGAACCCTGTTTCAACAATAGCTTTCATTTATTCTTGGATTTTATCATCATTCTTCAAAATGTCCTCCACAACCGGCGCGACCCGGTCATATTCGTAACCCCTGGTCAGGGCGAACTTCAGCAGTTTGAGCTTGATCTGGGGGTCTCCCTCAAGAGTCCCCTTCTTGACCTGGATCACGGAGCGCATGCGACGGTCCGCCTCATCCTGGTCGATATCGCCGAGCGCGTCCAAGACCACAGGCCTCGGAATCCCCTTTCCCACAAGGGTATAGGTGATCTTGTGCGGTCCCCAGCCCGACAGCCTGGACTTCTCCCTGGCGAAAGCGGAGGCGTACCGGCGGTCATCCACGTACCCCTCCTCAACCAGCGAGTCCAGGAGTTTCCCGGCGAGTACCCTGTCTCCCTCGAAAGCCGTCAGCGCCTTCCGGAGCACATCGGAGGAGCAACACTCCCTCTTGGAGCATCGCGCCTGCAGGCGGTCTAGGACTTTCGAATATTCTTCCATGCTAGAAATCGAACCCGATGCTCACGTGAGCCCCGGCTTTGTGGGTGTAATCAGACCAATGGACATCGAAGCTCAGAGGCCCGATGATGGAGTTATAAGTGTACTGCAGGCCAACCCCGTGATAGTCAAAGACCTTATTTTCCCAATCATTGAAGTCTTTGTAGTCGTCGACGGAGACGGCGTAATTGTAAATGCCTGTGAGATAGTTGTTTCTCGCCAACTTGACCCTTAAGTCGGCCCTCGCCACGCCAAGCGTCTTGGACATGGCGGCGGCGTTGGTGATGCCGATGAAAGGCATCTGCTGCTCCATGTACCTCCCCGCCATGCGGCCGCCCATGATGTTCGTGAAGGGGACCGGCACATCATCGCCGAAGAGGGCCCGGATGTTAAGCGATGGGATGAAGGCGAAAGAGTCCCCGCCATAGACCTTCTTCATGTCAAACTGGATCGAGTGGAAGTTGTTGAACCTGTTGGGGAAACCTCCGAACACCCAGCCGTACGAAAGGCCGATGGAATGGCCCTTGGTGGGGATGTAACCGTCGTCCAGGGAGTCGTTCCTGCCGTTGACGAAGAAAGTCAGGTAGTTGTTCTTCAGCTGGCTGATGTCATAGTCTCCGATGGCCTGCTCGGCCATCACGGAGCTGATGTTGAAGAAGTCGTTGCGGAACCCTGCCTTCATGAAGAACTTGGACCACTTTATGTTCGAGACATAGACCTCCTCGCGGATGTTGGTGAAATTGATCCTGAAGTTATTGTCACCGATGCTGAAGGTGTTCCTGTCGGTGTAGCGCAGGCTGGCGGCGGCGTTGACGGTCATCCCCCTCTTCGCCACATAGGAATAGACCAGCGAGGCGGAAGGGTTGGTGCCGACCTTCCCGGCGAAATCCAAGGAGGCTCCCTGGAGTTTCTGCACCCCCAACCCGACATTGACGATCACGGACACCACCTCCTCGGTGTCGAACCTGGCTCCCACGCCCAACTTATTGATAGGTCCCTTCTTGCAATTGAACTTCAGGCGGTAGGGCTGCCCGTCCCCGAGCATCTCGTAGTTGACGTAGTCGAAAGAGTTGGTGGCGTAGATAGTCGCCACGGCTGCCTCTATCTCCTCGCTTCCGACCATGGTCCCCGCATGAATCTTGATCTTGTCTTGAAGGTAGGCGCTCTCGCTGTCGCTCACCCCGGTTATCTCCACCCCCGAGATCATCACCTTGCCGAGCCTTATGTCTTCGGCGGTGGTGTTGTTGAGAGCCGGGCCTCCAGGGCCGAGGATCCGTTTCAGGGAATCGAGGGGGCCGGCCATGGCCACGGCGGCCTCATGCCCGCGGCCGATGATCACGTCGATGCTCTTGGTGTCGAAGCTGAGCATGCTGTACTCGTGGAGATCCGGCTTGATCGTGACATCGGCGATGTCGATGTTGTTCTCGAAAGACGAGCGTCCCATCATGTCGATCCCGGTGTCAAGGATGTCTCCGAGATTGTTGATCTCCGAATATGACTTATATCCGCTGGAGAGGTTGACCCCTATCACTATGTCGGCCCCGCATTTCTTGGCGAGATCGGTGGGATAGTTATTGCGCATCCCGCCGTCCACCAGCACCATGCCGTCCACCTTGACAGGGGTGAACAGGCCGGGGATCGACATAGTGGACCGCATGGCGGTAGTGAGCTTCCCCTTTGACCAGATCTTGGCGGTTCCTTTCACGAGGTCGGTCGCGACGCAGACGAAGGGAATGGGTAGATCCTTGTAGAAATCGATATCCCCCTGGTAGCCCACCGACATGGAACTCAGCAAGTTATTGACATTCTGCCCGAACACCATGCCGGAGGGAAGACTTCCCATGAGATTGTCCCGGACAAGGCTGGTGGCGTCCCCGTCGTCGGCCCCGAGATGGAGGTCGTCACTCTTGTGGGGATACTGGAGCTCATCTTCCTTCTGCTTGATGAACTCGTCCCGGTCATAATAGAAAGGGAAGGAAAGGACGTATTTCTCCTTGTATTTGATCGTTGAATAAGAAAGATAGTCCCTCGGGACCTTGTCCGACAGGATCATGTCCCAGTCGACCCCCCTGATCAGGGAGTCGAGATGGGCGGCGTCGTGACCGAGGGCGTACATTCCACCCACAAGCCCTCCCATGCTGGTGCCCAGCACTATGTCCACGGGCATGCCTATCGACTCGAGATAGCTGATCACCCCGACATGGGCGGCCCCCTTAGCCCCTCCTCCGGAAAGAACGAGGGCCACGGTCGGGCGATGTTTGACAATCCTGATGGAATCCATCATGTGGCGGATCACATCCACTCTCAAGTCACGGGCCTCCTCCGCCTGGTCGATCACGGCGTGGCTCCTCTGCCCCCAGACGGGGAGGGAGACAAGGAGGGCGGCCAGCGCCGCCATTGTTGTTAAAATCCTTTTTCTCATTATAGTTCAGGTCATTCAAGTGTTTCTTCTCTCTCCCGCGAGCATTCCGCAGGCTGCCATTATATCCTCCCCTCGGGAGGCCCTGATGGTGCATGTGATCCCGTTGCGGGAAAGCCTGTCCCGGAAGCCCTCCATCACAGGACGGGGCGAGGACTCGTAAGGGGCGTCGGGGATCTTGTGGAAGCGAATGAGGTTCACCCTGCACTCCAACCCTTTCAGGAGCCTTATGAGGGCGTCCGCGTGACGCTTCGAGTCGTTGAGCCCGGCGAACATGATGTACTCGAGACTCACCCTCCGCTGGCCTGTGAAGTCATATTCCCGTAAGAGGCCGATCACATCTTCCAAAGCCCAGGCCTTCTGGACTGGCATCAGCGCCGCCCTCTCCTCCGGGAAAGGGTCATGGAGGCTGACGGCCACATGGCACCTTGTCGCGTCGAGGTAGCGTCTCAGGTTCGGCAGGACTCCGATCGTGGACAGTGTGATCCTCTTCGGGCTCCATCCGAAGCCCCAGTCCGAGGTCAGCACCTCAATGGCCCGGAGCACGTTGTCAAGATTGTCGAGCGGCTCCCCCATCCCCATGAAAACGGCGTTGGTCAGATCCGACACCTCCTCGACCGCCACGAACTGGGAGAGGATCATCGAGGCGGAAAGATTGCCGTGGAAGCCTTGCCTGCCGGTCATGCAGAACTTGCAGCCCATCCGGCACCCGGCCTGGGAGGAGACGCAAAGGGTCTTCCTGTCGTCCTCCGGAATCATGACCGCCTCCACGGCCTCTCCCTCGAGAACAGGGAAAAGATACTTTTTTGTCCCGTCGACAGACACCTGGCAGGCGGACGGGGCCGTCACTCCGAGGTCATACATCCCGGCGAGAGTCTCCCGCCCGGTCTTGGAGATGTTAGTCATCTCCGCGAACGAGCGGGCTTTCCTACCGTACAACCACCCCGCGAGCTGCTTTCCCGCATAAGCGGGAAGACCCGCCCTCAAGGCGGCTTCCCTGAGTTCGTCAGGTGTCTTTCCGAGCAGAGTCTCTCGCATTGGGCGGATAATTCAAATCAAGTACAAATTTAATGAAAAATAATGTCAGTTTTTAGGTTTATTTAATATCTTTGTCAAAGAGGGAGGGCCGGATTCCCGCGCCCCTCCCCAAATCATTCAAATAACATTTCATTATGGCAAAAGAGGTAGCACAGGCCGCTGACATCAACGCCTCCAAATTGAAGGCGCTGCAGGCCACGATCGACAAGATTGAGAAAGATTTCGGGAAAGGGACGATCATGAAGTTGGGAGAGCAGCCACAATGGGACGTGCAGGTTATTCCGAGCGGTTCCGTAGCGCTTGACCACGCTCTCGGGATCGGAGGATACCCAAGGGGCAGGATCGTCGAGATCTACGGCCCGGAATCCAGCGGAAAGACGACCCTGGCGATCCACGCGATCGCCCAGGCTCAGAAATCAGGCGGCATCGCCGCCATGATCGACGCGGAACACGCTTTCGACAGGACTTACGCCAAGGCTCTGGGAGTCAATCTGGAGACCCTCCTGATCTCCCAGCCGGACAATGGCGAGCAGGCTCTGGAGATCGCCGACAACCTGATCCGATCCGGGGCGATCGACATAGTCGTCATCGACTCGGTGGCGGCGTTGACCCCCAAAGCGGAGATCGAGGGCGAGATGGGCGACAACAAGGTCGGGCTCCAGGCTAGGCTGATGAGCCAGGCTCTCAGGAAACTCACCGCCAACATCGCCAAGACTAACACCTGCTGCATTTTCATCAACCAGCTTAGGGAGAAGATCGGCGTGATGTTCGGCAACCCCGAGACGACCACCGGCGGAAACGCCTTGAAATTCTACGCCTCCGTGCGGATCGACGTGCGCAGGACGACCCAGCTCAAAGACGGTGACGAGGCCCTCGGGAACAGGACCAGGGTCAAAGTCGTCAAGAACAAGATGGCCCCTCCTTTCAAGAAAGCCGAGTTCGACATAGTGTTCGGCGAGGGGATATCCAGGGTCGGGGAGATCATCGACCTCGGCGTCGAGTACGGGATCATCACTAAGAGCGGTTCCTGGTTCAGCTACAATGACCAGAAACTCGCCCAGGGCCGCGAGGCTGTCAAGCAGCTCCTTAGGGACAACCCCGAGCTCTGCGACGAGATCGAGGCCAAGATCCGCGAGGCCCTCAAGAACGTCAAGGACTAGGGGGCGTCGCGATCACGCACTTCGAGAGTTTCTCGTCAAGGCCGGGGTCCAGAATCCCGGCCTTGATTATATTCCCTAAAGTCCACTCCTCACGGGGGCTGTTCTCCCGGAAGAGGACTATTCCCCTGGCGGCCCGCTCCCCTATGTACGGATGGGCCGCCAGAGACTTCTGGGGTAATGTCCAGAGCGGATAGGGCTCCGGCGGGCTCAGGGTGACCAGATCCTTCAGGCCGTCGAGCTTCTCCCGGTCGAAGCGCCATATGTCCATCAACTGCTCCGGGTAGGAATATCCCCCCAGCTCTTCCCGGTAAGAAACCATCCTGGCAGCGAAGAAAGGCCCTATTCCAGGCAGGGTCTCGAAGGCGGCCGAGTCCGCCTTGTTGAGGTCTATCTTAGGAATATCGATCCACTTCTCAAGACGCCTGTAGACCGAATCCTCAACCACATAAGAGCGGGCGAAATCCTCCTTGCGCCTGAACCGCCCTCCTTTCTTCCTGTAGTTGTCAATGGATTGGGCCTGACGTTGGGTGAAACCAAGTCGCGTGAGGTCGTCGACGCTGACGGTGTTGGGGTCGAAGCGGAAACTCTCATAACGGCGCGGCGTCCTCGCCTTCATGATAGACTCCGCCGCCTTTTTGTATTTATTCTCCTCTTTATTCGGGGTGTACGCCCTACCGGACGGACGGACGGCAGACGAGATTAACGCTCCGGCCGGGATGGTGTCGTTCGAATCGGGGGCGGACACAATGTAGACGGTGTCAGGGGTGTCGTGGTTGGCCACGATCCGGGCGACAGAGGCTTTAGTGACGAACAGGGCGGCTTGGTAGCCCACAATCAGGAAGAGCAGGGCCACAGCTCCAGTGACGAATGAGGCGGCAGGTTTGCCGCCATCTTTTGAGTCTTTCATATTCCATTGAGTTTAAGTTGGTTAAGTTGCGTTATTTCTTTTTCTTAGGCGCCCCCTCGACCACGATGACTATCTCCCCTTTTGGCTCATGCTCCCTGAACCAGGCCGCCACTTCAGAAAGAGAGCCGCGGCGATGCTCCTCGTGGATCTTGGATATCTCCCTCGCGACGGAGCAGCGGCGGTCGGGGCCGAAATGCTCGATGAACTGCTCGAGTGTCTTGACGAGACGGTAGGGCGACTCGTAAAAAACCATTGTCCGTGTCTCAGAGGCCAGTTCCCCGAGCAGGGTCTGGCGGCCTTTTTTAACGGGAAGGAAACCCTCGAAACAGAAGCGGTCGCAGGGAAGGCCTGAGGACACGATCGCCGGAATACAGGCGGTGGCCCCGGGAAGTGTCTGGACCTCAATACCTTCTTCAGCGCAAGTCCGGGCCAGCAAGAAACCAGGGTCGGATATTCCCGGAGTGCCGGCGTCGCTGATCAAGGCCACATTCAGCCCGCCGAGGATGCGCTGCTTGATGATCTCGACTGTCTGGTGCTCGTTGAACTTGTGATGGGACTGGAGCTTGCCGGTGATCCCGAAATGGCGGAGCAGAATCCCGCTCGTCCTGGTGTCCTCGGCGAGGATAAGGTCGGCGTCTTTCAAGGTCTGGATGGCCCTGAGAGTCATGTCGTCCAGATTACCCACCGGGGTGGGGACTATATAAAGGATTCCTGGCATCGGGGCGTCAGCTTAACTTCCTGCGCACGGCCATCATGAACCTGTAGACCGTCTCGGAGTTCATGTCCCAACCCGGATAGTTCGCGGCGATATATTCCAGAGCCTCGGAAAGGGAAGTCATGGAGTTGAACTTCGCTATGGTGTCCTGGAACTTGAGGGGATCCTCGCCGAAGAGGTCGTTTATCAGGAGTACCCTGTCGTTCAGGGAAATGGCGCTGATTATGTTCTTAACGGGCATGCCGGGGCGGTCCGTCCTCCAGGCCTGCTTATCGGCCATGACATCCATGACGGCGGTGTCGGCCTTGGCGGTGTCGAGAATGGGTTTCTTGGTCTCCACCGGCCCTTCGCCCCCTTCGACTGGCTCAGGGACCGGGGCATCGGGGACGGGGATGTCGATGTCGGAGATGGTGATGTCGATCGGCATGTCGTCGTCGACGACCAGCTCAACGGGAACTTCTTCCTCCACCGGCCCTTCGACCCCTTCGACTGGCTCAGGGACCGGGGCAATGGGCTCAGGGACCGGGGCAATGGGCTCAGGAACCGAATCGTCCGGTTGGTGAGCCTGCGCCGCCGTGAGCTCGTCGAACGGTCGAACCACAGGGACCGTGAGGGCCTTTATGTCCTCTTCCAGAAGGGAGAGCTCAGCCTTCAAGCCATCGATTCTCGCCAGCAGGGCGGAAATAGTTTTATCGTCAATATTTCCCATGTCAGTATCTTTCGCTATCTTTGTGAAACATCAAAATAATTCTCACAAATCTAACGAAATGTTTTCAGAAAACATAAAAAAAGCCGGAGAGATAGAGGTCATCTGCGGCTCCATGTTCTCAGGCAAGACCGAGGAGCTCATCAGAAGGATACGCAGGGCCAAATTCGCCAATCTCAAGATCGAGATATTCAAGCCCACGATCGACACCCGCTACTCGGAGGACGACGTTGTCTCCCACGATTTCCACAAGATCCCCTGCCACGCTGTCAAGGATCCCCTGGAGATGCTGAAAGTCGCCGACGACGTGCAAGTGGTCGGCATCGACGAGGCGCAGTTCTATGACATGTCGCTCGTCGATGTGGCCCAGGAGCTGGCAAACAGGGGAAAGAGGGTGATAATCGCCGGTCTCGACACGGATTACCTCGGAAAACCTTTCGGCCCGATGCCGTTCTTGATGGCCGTGGCGGAGGAAGTGAGGAAGGTCCACGCCATCTGCGTCAGATGCGGCAATCTGGCCAACCATTCCCACCGCCTGTCGAACAGCATGGAGCTTGTGGTTCTGGGCGAGAAAGACGCCTACGAGCCCCTTTGCAGGGACTGCTACAACAAAGTGATGGCCGAGGAGAGGGCCCGGGCCACAAAAGACTGATCAGCCTCTCGGATGGTGCTCGAGAATCGCTCTCTGCCATGTCGAGCTGTCGATGTGCGTGTAGATCTCCGTGGTCAGGATGCTCTCGTGACCCAGCATCTCCTGGACAACCCTGAGATCCGCCCCGTTCTCGATCAGATGAGTGGCGAAACTGTGCCGGAAAGTGTGGGGGGATATCTCTTTCGCCACCCCGGCGGCCATAGCCTGCCTCTTGACCATCTTGAATAAAGAGACTCTACTCAGGCTCTTCCCGAAACGGTTCAGGAAGAGAACGTCCTCATATTCAGACGAATATGGCTCCGGCCTGGCCTCAAGATAGGTCCTGACAGCCTTGACGGCCATTTCCCCCATCGGCACCAGCCTCTCCTTGTCGCCCTTCCCGACCACACGGACAAAGCCCTCGTCGAGATAGACATGGGAAATCTTTAGGCCGGCCGCCTCAGAGACCCGAAGGCCGCAACCGTACAATGTCTCGAGAATGGCCCTGTCCCTCTTTCCGGTCCATTTGGCCAGGTCGACCGAGTCCATGATGGCGGTGACCTCCTCGACCGACAGCACATCCGGCAAGTAGCGCCCCAGTTTCGGGGAGTCGATAGGGTCGCAGGGGTTGTCCGGCCGGTCGCCCTCCATGACAAGCCAGTCGAAGAACGACCTCAGCGAGCTGAGCCTTCTGGACTGCGACCTCTTGGAGATCTGGTCAGTGGCGGCGAGATAGTTCAAGATGTCGCCGGTGGTGACCTCTGCGGGCTGAACGCCCAGACCGGTGAGAAAACTCTCGACATCAGACGTGTACGCCTCCACCGTGTTCGGCGACATCGCCCTCTCAATCCTGAGGTAATAGGAATAATCCCATAGAATCTTACGCGCTAGATCCATTGCTATAGTGTTCTGTATTTTTTCCCGTATTCAAGCTGCTGGGAGAGGTAAACCTCAACCGGCTCAAGCCTATAGTCGACAACGGTCGAGCCCTCAATGACAGGCACGATCGTCGGGTTGACAAAGCCACCGTAGGGCTTCAGCCCGAGGGCCTGATAGCGTTCCCTCACCTCCTTGTGGAGGACAGGGTCAATCTCCACGGCATATTCCTCGATCAGTCTCTTCCCGGCCTCGCGGTCCCCCTCCGACTTGATTCTCTGTACCTCTGCCAGGAGGTTGGCGAAAAGGCCTCTGAGCGCATGGAAGTCATTGATTTTAAAATAAGTCTTCCCGTCCCTGGTCTTCCTCTCAATCACATTCCCGGACGCTCCCCGCGCATAGCACCACCGCGCGATCAGCTGGCGGTTCATCATGTGCGACTCGGTCACTTTCTTCCCGGGCTCTATCCTTGACAACTGGACAAGCAGGCCGTTACGGATGTAACTTGAATAAGCGGTTTTCCAGGCCTCGCCATCAGGCAGGATCCCCAGCTCAACCAGCTTCGGGTCGGCGATATAGTACAGACCGAACAGGTCGGCCCTCGCCTCCTCCAGCGCGCTTTGGAACTCGCCCAGAGCCGTGGCCGAGACTCCCTGGAGAGACTGGCCGGACCCGTGTCCGAGGCACTCGTGAAGGTCAGTGTGGATCTCGTCGACCAATGAGCCGTACCTCTTGCAGGCCTCTATCTCCTCCTTGTCGAAGGCGAACTCCTCGAGGGCGCTTCTGGGGGCCTCCAGGGCTGCCTTGTCGTAGGCCTTGGTGATATTCGAGATCGTGACCGACTTGGAGCCATGCTCGCGCCTGATCCAGTCCGAGTTGGGAAGGTTGATCCCGATCGGGGTGGTCGGATAGGTCGCCCCTCCGAGGGTCACCGCGTCCACGACCTTGGCCGAGACACCCTTCACCAGCGGTTTCCTGAAGCGGTGGTCGACCGGAGAGTGGTCCTCGAACCACT
Source organism: Bacteroidales bacterium (assembly GCA_017429765.1). Lineage (GTDB taxonomy): Bacteria > Bacteroidota > Bacteroidia > Bacteroidales > UBA932 > Cryptobacteroides. The sequence goes on from JAFROJ010000044.1 coordinate 11,442, forward strand.
GGGCGTTCGCGCTCAGGATCTCCGACCTGCGGGACGCCTCAGCGTCCTTGATGTGGACATATCCCTCCCACGTGGCTTTCCGGCCGAGAGGGTCGTCATAATCCTCGATGAATCCATTGATGAAATCGACCTCGCAGGCTGTCTCCCCGGTCCAGACAATGTTGAACTCGTCCCAAGTCCTGAGATCCCCTGTCTTGTAGTACTCGACCAGGAGAAGGACGGCCCTCCTCTGGGCCTCGCTCCCGGCGACGTCCGCGGCCTTCTCCAACTCAAGGATGATCCTGTCTATCGCCTGGCCGTACAGCCCGCCGGACCGCCAGACCTTCTCTACGACGGCCCCGTTCTCCTTCACCACCTTGCTGTTCAGGCCAAGAGCCACCGGATGAGGGTCGGAAGGGTCCTCGAGCGAGGCGTAATATTCCTCGACCTCGGCCTTGGTCACCCCCTCGTGGAAATTGACCGACGACAAGACCACGATGTCACCATCGGGAGAGTCGGAGCGCCTGCGGGGGCATATCTCCGGGGAATATATCACTTCCAGAAGCCTTTCAGCCTCTTCCCCGCGGCCGGCCGCCTCGGCCAGCGAGCGGAAATATTCCTTGGGGCAGGCCGGGAAGAATTTGTCCTCGGAGTAGTGATGGTGCATGCCGCTCGAGAAGAAAAGCCGCTTGCAATACACCAGGAAGTCCTTGAACTCAGGAACTTCCCTGTCACCGTCGTAACGTTCCAGGATGTCCTCGACCAAATGCCTTACGGGAAGATTCCAGGCGCAGTACTGGTCCCAAGTGATGTCCCGGCCGAGTTTGGCCGCCTCTGACATGTGGAACGCGAACTCCTTCTGGCGCTGGCTGAGGGAGTCCCATCCTGGAACCTCGAAGCGCATCACCTTGATGTCGGCGAACTCGTCGATTAGAGTTTTCATGATGTAAATATACGCGATATCCGGGAAATATTCGTACATTTGTACTTCAGACACCCAAAGACAGAGACTATGAACTCCACAAAAGCGATTCGCAAGGTACTCGCGGCGGCCGCGGTTCTCGTGGCTTCCCTAGCCATGTCATCATGTGATGAGAAAGACCTCAATATCGGGATAGACCCCAAGGAGGAAGGCATACAATACATCTACCCCGGCAACAGGCAGCCCATGGAGGAGACCCGCAGGGTTCTCCTGTTCTACGAGTGCGGATTCAACTCACTTTCCGACTACCTGACAAAGAATATGGAAGAGGAGCTCCCAGAAGGTTATATCCCCACCGCGGGACGTAACGACGATGTGATCCTGGTCTTCTCCAAGATCGCCCTCAACCTCAACTACAAGGATGTCCCCTCCTACCTCCGGAGAATCTACAAGGATCCAGAGGGAGAAGTGGTCTCTGACACTTTGATGACCTATCCCTCCAGCGTCGTCGCGAGCTCCGGGGAAACCATGAGGGACGTGCTGTCCTACGTCAAGTCCGCCTTCCCGGCCAAGGGCTACGGGATGGTGTACTCATCCCACGGGTCAGGATGGCTTCCTACCGGATATTACAGTAATCCCAACCTCTTCGAGTTGACCCACCGGAGCGGAAGCCGAGGGAGATTGTCCTCGGCGAGGCGTCTCCTCGGAGTCCCTGAAGGCTCAATGGAGTCTGACGACCCCTACGCCGGGATGGTCAGGAGCATCGGACAGGACAAGATGTCATATGGGGATAAAGAGATGACTGTCAGCGAGTTCGCCTCCGGAATCCCCTTCCGACTCGACTACCTTCTCTTCGACATGTGCTTCAGCGGCGGAGTGGAGGTAGCCTACGGGCTCAAGGACAAGGCGGACTATCTGGGAGTCTCCCCGGCCGAGGTCCTGGCCGCCGGGACCTACGACTACACCAAGATCACCGAGTTCCTCCTCAAGGGGGCGACCCCTGACCTGACAGGGTTGTTCAGGAACTCTTTCGACATGTACAACAAGCAGAGCGGGGAGTACCGCTCTTCCACGCTGACCCTGATCCGGACTGACGGGCTGGACAATCTCGGCGCGGTGTGCCGCCAGATCATCTCAAACCACACCGCCGAGTTGGCCAACGCGCCCGCCTCGGAGATCCAGGGCTTCTACAGGATGAACAGGCACTACTTCTACGACCTCGAGGACATATTCGCCAAAAGCGGGATCCCCGAGTCGGAGATGCAGGCTCTGAGGAACGCCATCGACGCCTGCGTGGTGTACAAGGCGGCGACCCCCTCGTTCCTCGGGGATTTCACTATCGACACCTATTCCGGGATGAGCATGTATCTCCCCTGCGCGGGCACCTCGCTCCTCGACTCTTACTACACCGACGAGCCTTGGAACGCAGCCTCGGAACTGGTAAAATAATTGCGAGATAAATAATTAATTCCTATCTTTGCGGCCGCTTTAAAAGCGCTATGGCGTTTTTGGTGCAATGGGGCCCCGGCCCGTCCGGGGTTGAGTAACACATTTTAAACAACAATTCAATGAAGCATTTCGAAATTAACGGCCAGGTCCGTGAAGTCGGCGGCAAGCCCGCCATCAAGGCCATCCGCAGGCAGGGTCTCGTCCCTTGCAACCTCTATGGCCAGGGAATGGAGAACGTCCTTTTCACCGTCAACGAGAAAGATCTGATGGGCATCACCCACACTCCCGCCTCCCACATCATCGACATCAAACTTGACAACGGCCAGACTTTCATGGCGGTCGTCCACGAGCTCCAGTTCCATCCCGTCAAGGACAACTGCCTCCACGTCGACTTCCTCGCCGTCTCTGAGGACAAGCCTATAGCCATCAAGGTTCCCATCGTGGTCAGCGGCCACCCTGTGGGAGTCCAGAAGGGAGGTAAGTTCGTCCTTGTCTCCAGGTTCATCAAGGTCAGCGCCCTCATGGCCAACCTTCCTGACACCGTGAACGTAGACGTCACCAAACTCGACATCGAGAAGCGTATCGTCGCCGGTGACATCAAGCTCGAGAACGTCAGCGTGGTCTCCCCCAAGGACACCATCATCTGCACCGTCAAGGCGACCCGCAACATGACCGCTCAGGTATCCGATGACGCTGAAGGCGCTGAGGGCTCTGCTGAGTAAGAGGCAACCCGTTGAGGACACTGGTATGAACTATCTTGTCGCCGGCCTTGGCAATATAGGCGCCGAGTACGCTTCAACCAGACATAACATCGGTTTTATGGTATTGGATGCCTGGTCAAAGGCATCCAATGCCGCTTTTAGCGTTATGCGCTACGGGGAGATCGCCGAGATCTCCTTCAAAGGAAGGAAGTTCCACCTCCTGAAACCGTCGACCTACATGAACCTAAGCGGCAACGCTGTCCGCTACTGGATGGACAAGCTCAGGATCCCTATGGAGAACCTGATCGTGGTTTGCGACGACATCAACCTTCCTTTCGGGATGGTCAGGATGCGCAAGAGCGGGAGCGACGGAGGTCATAACGGTTTGAGAGACATTGAGTTCCGGCTTGAGACCAACGCCTGGTCGAGAATAAGGATCGGTGTCGGGAACGACTTCCACCCGGGAGGGCAGGTCGACTACGTCCTGGGTGAGTTCACAGAGGAGCAGAAAGCGGGCATCCCAGCCATCCTCGACAAGGTCATCGAGGGGATAAAGTGCTATTCGACCATGGGACCCGACAGGGCGATGAACATCCTGAACACTCGCCCGCCCAAGAGCGAAAAGGAAGCGTAAAGCCTTGAATATTTGACATTTTTCTTCCATTTGTTTGAATATTCCGAATTTTTGTATATATTGCGGGGCGATCATTAGGTCGCGGAAACAGTTGCGAACAAGGAAGAAATAATTTCTATTCACTTAATATTCAATCAAAATGGAAAAGCTCGTCGCAAAAATCAAGGCGGAGATCGACGAATTCGTCGTGAACGCTGACGCTCAGGTTGAAAAGGGTAACAAAGCCGCCGGCGCCCGCGCCCGCAAGGCCGCCCTCGCTCTCATGAACGACCTCAAGGAGTTCAGGAAAGTTTCCGTAGCTGAGGCTAAGAAGTAATTCTCCACCTTTAAATCTCTAGCGGCCACCACCGAGGCGGCCGCTTTTTCTTTGATGAGGCGTTTTTTTCTCACGATTGTCCTGGCGGCCCTGGTCATTCAGCCGGCATGGTCCTCTGCCCCCCGTAAAGGAGCCTTCCTCATGTACCAGCCAGACGGAAGCTCATTCATGGCGACGCTCAAGGGCGACGAGTTCGGCAGGGTCCTGACCACACAAGACGGGAGGGCCGTCATTAAGGATCGAGACGGGTACTATAAGTACGCCCGCTTCACGGCAGACGGTAAGAGGGAGAGCAGCGGGTACATTGTGGGAAGAGAGACTCCTCGCGAGGTCCTGGACGCTAGCGCCAATATTCCATGGCGGGCTATCCGAAGCAGTGTCGAGCGGACAAGGTTTGACAGGGACCAGGCCCTGCCACGGGGAACCGCCACGAGGGCGGGAACGCCCGTGAAGAGGAAGTGCATAGTCCTGCTGGCCCAGTTCCCCGATGTGACTTTCATCGGGGAGGATTCCAGGCGGGATGATCTCGTCAACCTGATCTCCAAGGAAGGGGCCGGCAGCGTGCTCGACTATTTCAACGACCAGTTCCAGGGGCAATACGAGTTCGAGTTCACTGTCGGTCCCATCGTCACCCTGTCGAAGGAGCACAGCTACTACGGCCAGAACGAGAATGACGAGGCTGGGAAAGACTCTCATCCTCAGGAACTTGTCAGGGAGGCCTGCGTCCTTTCCGACCCGCTGGTGGATTTCTCCAGGTTCGATGACGACGGGGACGGGAATGTGGACAACGTGTTCGTGATCGTGGCCGGGAAAAGCGAGGCGGAGGGGGCCGACTCCGACTGCATGTGGCCGCACCAGTGGTACGTCCCCAACCTGTGGCTGGACGGCAAAAGGATCCTCACCTACGCCCTCTCGACAGAGCTCACGGTGAAGGGCCAGAACAGCGACGGGAGGCTTGTCTGGGGATTATGCTCGATCGGCACATTCTGCCATGAATATTCCCACACACTGGGTCTCAGGGATTACTACGACATCGACGACGACGGCAGCGGCGGCGTCGCCAAAGCCATGTGGATCACGACCGCCCTCATGGACGGGGGCAATTTCAACAACAGCGGGGTAACTCCCCCATCCTATAACGCCCTGGACAGGGAACTGCTCGGGATCGGCAGGCCGGAACAGATGAGGACCGGCACCTTCACCCTTGAGCCGGTCGGCGAGAACGGCCATTACCTTATTCTAGAGAACCCGAACGACCGGGACGAGTTCTTCCTCTTCGAATGCAGGGCTCAAAAGGGCTGGGACGCCTACATCGGAGGCTCCGGGCTTGCCATCTACCATGTGGACATGAGCAGGAGAGACGCCGGATGGTCCGACAGCGCGGCCAGGAACGTGACCGCGGCCTACCGATGGAGTTCCAACGAGGTCAACTGCAATCCCGCTTTCGAATGCGCCGACATGATGGAGACCGTCAGCGGGGCGATCGAGGTCAGGCAAGCGTTTTTCCCTTACAAGACAATAACTTCCTTCACTCCAAACTCCGTCCCGGCATTCCGGTTCAACGACGGGACTGACTCCCCTTTCGCCATCGCCGGCATCACCCGCTCCGGCGACAAGGTGTCTTTCACGGTGTACAACAGCTCAGACATAGTCCCCAACCCTGTCGACGTGACTAGCGAGGTCTATCAGGACGCCGCGATAATCACCTGGAGATCCGATGTCGAGAACTACGACGGTGAGGCAGAGGTCACATGGGGGAAGAGTTCCGGAAGCGTCAAGACGGAGAAGGTCACATCCTATGGGGACGGATTGTATTCAATCACCCTGGACGGGCTCTCTCCGACCACGGCCTATTCCGCCAGCGTCACTTTCAACCGGGGAGGGGTGACCGGGGAGACCGCGGTCGTGGACTTCCTCACCAAGGCGGAACGCCCCGGGGAAAAGCCTTACATCTATCTTGAATATCTGTCCTGGGCCAGGGTCGGGGGCAAGTTCCCGAAGGGAGTCGGACTGCCGTTGCGGGTGTTCAACGCTATCGGGGAGAGGGTCGGATGGACCTACGACGGTGCCGCGGTGAGCGTCGACGGCAGCGGCTATTTCCACCCTTCCAAGTCAGGTGTCCTGAAGGCCACGGTTTACCATTCAGACGGCTCAAGGGACATCCTGTCCAAAGACATAACTCTCGAATGATGAAAACGTTCCTTATTATACTGCCCGCTCTCGCGGCTGCCGTCATGCTCTCCTCCTGCAACCGTGTCCTGGAGCCAGACAGCTCTTTCATCGGAAGCTCAGGGATCGAGCTGACCGTGGGTGGGAGCGTGATCCTCAGGCACGACCCCCTGACCTGGCAGCTCGGCTACAACCCCACGACAAAGGAGTTCAGGGCCAGCGACGACGCGATGAAGAGTTATTTCTTCGTGACCTGCTCGGCTGTCCCGGCCTCCACCGGCCAGAAACTCGACGCGACAGTCACTTGGACCTCCGGAGGATCCACTCAGACCTCCAAGGGTCGTTTCGAGGTGGTCAAGGTCCAAGGCGACACTTACTGGCTCTGGAACGGGGACAAGAAATCCCGCACGGGAGTCACCGTACGCATTCTCCGGTAGATACCATAATCCCCTGAACCGCCGCCACCCTCGGCATGTCCCCGAGAGGCAAGTAGTACTCCCTGAACCACTGCCACCCTCGGCATGTTAAGAGGGAGGGGCCCTTTGGGAGGGGCCGCGAAGCGGCGGTTCAGGGAGTACTACTTGCCTTTCGGGAAGATACTAGTAGCTGCAGGAGATGGCGATGAAGTCATCGGCCTTGAGGGCGGCGCCACCGATCAGGCCACCGTCGATGTCCTTCTGGGCGAAGAGCTCCTTAGCGTTGGAAGGCTTGCAGCTTCCGCCGTAGAGGATGGTGGTGTCATCAGCAACAGTATCACCGAACTTGCCGGCGAGGACCTTGCGGATGCAGGCGTGGATCTCCTCGGCCTGCTCGGCTGTGGCGGTCTTGCCGGTGCCGATAGCCCAGACGGGCTCGTAAGCGATGACGATCTTCGCCATCTCCTCGGCGGTGAAATTGAACAGGACGTTCTCGGTCTGCTCGGTCACGACCTGGAAATGCTTTCCAGCCTCCCTCTCGTCGAGGTTCTCGCCGACACAGAGGATCACACCGAGACCCGCGCCGAGGGCGAGCTTAACCTTCTCGACAAGCTTGGCGTCTGTCTCGCCATAGTACTGCCTCCTCTCGGAATGACCGAGAATAGTCCACTGGCAGCCCACGGCGGTCAGCATGTCGGCCGACACCTCCCCGGTGTAGGCGCCCTTGGAGTGGTCAGCGCAATTCTGGGCGGAGACCTCGACCTTCGAGCCCTTC
>JAFROJ010000045.1 GCA_017429765.1 Bacteroidales bacterium
ATCGCGGCGAAGGTCGCGTGGGGATATTCCTGGGAGACAAAACCTCCTTTCCGGAAATACTCCATCCCCTGGTCGATGCCCTTGTAGGGTTTCTCGGGGAACTTTCCGAGATACTTCTGAAGGATACTATCCTGAGGGACAATCAGTTCCGCATGCGGGATCGTTGTGGGGTACCACAAGAAAAACGGCTTGCCGGACTCGACCGCCTCCCCCAAGAACTCCAGCGACTTCTCGTGGATCAGGTCGGGGGCATAAGTCCCCTCCCCGTAAGGGATCTCGTCGATGTTGTCCTCAAGCTCGACCCTCGAGGAATCGGACCAGAGGTGGTCGGGATAATAACTGTGGGCCAGCAACTGGCAGTTAAAGCCGAAGAAACGGTCAACTCCCTGTTCCCCCGGATCCCCGGTGCTTCCCACGAAACCAAGCCCCCACTTTCCGAAAGCCCCGGTGACGTAGCCGGCGTCGTGAAGGTCATGGAATATCGTGTTGACGCCCTCCGGGAGCGGGAACTGCCCCTCAGGGGCGAGTTCCACATTCCCGCGGACCGCCGTGTGACCGCTGTGTGTCCCGGTGACCAGGCAGGAGCGCGAAGGGGCGCTCACCGTGGTCCCGGAATAGCATTGGGTGAACCTCAAGCCATTGGCGGCCAGAGCGTCGATATTCGGTGTGTCGAAGAGCTCCTGACCGTAACAGCCCAAATCTCCCCAGCCGAGGTCATCGGCCAGTATGAAGACAATATTTGGCGGGGGGAGCGCCGCCTTGTCCCGCGCGCAGGACATCGCGGCGAGCGCTCCCCCCGCCAACCAGAAAACTTTACGGTTCATCCTACTTCCATTGGTAAACCTTTATCCAGTCGACCCTTAGCTCGGACGGAAGCTGACCGGGATCGGTCACTTTACCCACCCAAGCGCCTTCCAACTGGTTGGACAGGATGAAGTGGAAAGGATAGTCAGGCCAAGGGAACTGACGCTCTTTGCCCTCCACCCGCGGATAGGTCATCACCTTCGCCCCGTTGGTGTACACGCAAATGCTGTCCTGATACACTTCAGCGGCGTAGATGTTCCAGTCATCCTTCTGGATGGGGCCGGTCCCGTAGTTCTGGGGATCCGTGCGGCTGACATCAAGGGAGTAACGGGAATGCACAGTCTGGTAGGCGAATGTGTCGCTGTTCAGATGCTCCATGATGTCGATCTCGGCGTATTCACCCTCTGGCATCTGGCAGTCCGGCATCAGCCACAAGGCAGGCCAGAACCCGTCCACACAATTGAATTTCGCCCTGATCTCGAACTTGGCCAACTGGAAGGACTTCTTCCCCCTGCTCGTCAATCCACCTGTGACGAAAGCCGTGGTGTCACCGGAAGTCCCGTCATTGAGCTTCCCTAGCAGCACCAGGTTGCCGTCCTCGATGAAGGCGAGGTCAGGACGGAGGGACATCATGTTGTTCCAGTCCGACTTGCCGCACTCGACCCTTGACCAGACCGTCTCGTCGATAGCGTGGCCGTTAAAATCCTCTGTCCAAACCAAGGTCCAGCCTTCGGTGTGAGAGCATGAGACCATGGCGAGGAGAACCGTGAAAAGCAGTAATCTCTTCATAATAAATGATTTGTAAAACACAAGAGCTTACTCGAGGGCGCCCTCTGAGGCTTGGCTCGGCCAGTAAGGATTCTGGTAAGCCACGGAGCCTTCGGCTGTGCCGTCCTCGGAAGTCAAGGTAAGATCCTGAAGCCCGTAAGGCTGCAAGTAATATGCCTTGTGCCAGGTATATCCGTCATAAAGCTCATTATTATCGAAGATAACGCGGAGCGGGCGGACATACTTGCTGTCGGTCCTGGCCGAGATGTTGGCGTCAGCCTTGCCGCTGGCGCACTCGACGAACTTCGACTCACCGGTCAAATTGCCCGCGGCGTCGGTCTTGATGTACTTCTCATCATCCTTGAGAGGACCCTCCCAGAGGTTGACGCCCTCAGGGATCCATTTCTCCGTCATCAGGTGGTCGAACGAGCGCCAGCGGATGAGGTCGTTCCAGCGGAAGCCCTCACCGATAAACTCGCAACGACGCTCGCGGCGGATGTTGAAGAGGGTCGCGTCGATGAGTTTGTCACCGCTGCGCTTGCCCCAGTCGTCCTCCTTGGAGAGGTCGGTGGCCGCTATGGTCTTGTTATAGTCGGGATCGACACCGGCGCGGGTCCTTATGGCCTTCCAATAGGCGTCGGCCTTTCCTCCGATATTCCCGTTCAACTCATAATAGGCCTCGATGTAATTGAGGTAGGCCTCGGCGGCGCGGTACAGCACCATGTCATTGGTACCGACGATGTTACCGCTGGCGCCCAAGGTCTGGGTCTCGTCGTAGGTGTAGCTCTTGCGGATACGGAATCCGGTCACGTCACGGTGCTCAGGCTGCTCGAGAAGGGCGGGAGCGGAGAAAGCCTCGTCACCTGTCGGCCTGTGGACCAGGAGGTCGCTGTTGTTGAACACGAAGAGCTGGAGACGCTCGTCACGGTCCTCCTGCTGGAGGTCGAGGGTCTCGTCACCCTTGTAGCCGGAACCGGCGGCGTAGATCGGCAGTCCGTTCGTCATCAGGAAGCCGTCCACATGGCTGCGGGTGGGGCCGCAGTTTCCTCCCTCGAGGATGTAGGGGCCCTGGCCGACGGTCACGTTGAGCTCGCGGTCATATTCCCTGTAAAGGATAACCTCGTCGATGCCGCTGGCGTCAGGCTGGTTGAACATCTCGAAATAAGGGTTCCAACCATACTTGGGATTGGCCGCCGTGGGGTTCATCACATGGGAGTTGGAGACGAGCTGGTGGGCGTCAGCAACTTGCTGGGCGGCGTCAACACACTGTCCGAGGAACCATTTGACCTCACCGTCGATGTCAAACGACTTGCCGGCGTTCCTAGAGGCTCCGGGCCAGGTGGCGTCACCAGGCACGCGTCCGCTTCCCTTGTGATATTTCTCGAAGGTTCCCTCGTACAAGGCCATGCGGGACTTGATCAGGAGGGCGAGATCTTTCGTGATTCTCTGCTTGGTGCCGTTGCCGAGAAGGCTGATGGCCTTGTCAAGGTCGGAGATGATGAAGCGGGCCACCTCGTTGCGGGGCGAGCGCTTGCTGGCTTCCACAAGGACATCGTTGTCGTCGGGGAGGACGCTCTCGATGATCGGGAAGTCACCGAAGTTACGAAGGGCGTAGAAATAGGCTTGGGCTCTCATCACGTACATCTCGCCGACATACTGGTTGACATCGCTTCCGGAGAGAGTGCCGTCCTGCATTTTCGGGAGAACCTGCTCCAGGAAGTAGTTGCAGACCCTTATCCTTGAGAAGGCTGTGGAGGTGTTCTGGCCAGTGGGCACAAGGAACCTTCCGTTGCTTGAGGAGAAATACTGCAGGGCGGTACTGAAATCGGAACCGCCGCGCACGAGGTTGTCCGTGCAGGCATCCTCCCAGATCACACCGACGTTGTAGTTGCCTCGGTAGCTGGGGAAGAATGTCTCGTAGTAGGCCACTGTGTAGGCCGCCAGCTCATCAGCCGATTTGAAATACTTCTCGGGAGTGATGTTGGTGATCGGCTGCCTGTCGAGGAAGTCGTTGCAACCAGTCGTGAGAAGAAGAGCCGCGGCGGATACTATGAGTATAAATATCTTTTTCATGTCTTTCTCGGATTAGAAGTTGATGTTGACTCCGAAAGAGTAGGTCTTCATGAGAGGATAGACCTTTCCGTCGCCCCAGTCTCCACCGATGGTCTCCGGGTCGAAGACCTTGGTCATCTTGGTCAAAGTGAAGAGGTTCTCACCGGAAGTGTAGATCCTGACGGAGGACATTCCAACCTTCTCGGTCAGCTTCTTGGGAAGGGTGTAACCGAGCTGGATGTTCTTAAGGCGGATATAGGCCGCGTTCTGCAGATATCTGGTTGAAGTCTGCTGGTTCTTGGAGTTTCCGTTGAAGGTAGGCTTCGGATAGTACGCGTCGAGGTTGGCGCCATATTCGTCACCCTCCGGACGCCAGAAGTCCAAATGCTCCACGAAGGCCGCGGACTGCCACATGCCACCGCTCGTACCGAACATGTAAGGGCCGGAGCACCAGTAGTCGCGTTTGCCGACCCCCTGGAGATACGCCCTTAAGTCTAAGCCCTTCCAGGCCGCGTCAAGGGTGATACCGAAGTTGTAACGAGGGGTGTTGTTACCTATGATAGACAGGTCGCCGTGGTCATCCACGGTGTTGGAGCCGTTGTTGACCTTGCCGTCGCCGTTCAAATCCTTGTACATAAGGTCTCCAGCTCCCCAGCCGGATCCCCATGAGGGACGGTTGCTGGAGATCCAGGAGTCCATCTCCTGCTGCGAGGAGGCGAGCTTGTCGGCGGTGTATCCCCAGATCTCACCGATCTTCCTGCCCACGTAATATGTTGACAGGGAGTTGGTCTTGTTGGGATAGCGGGTAATCTCCTGCGTGGCGTCCGAGAGCACGAGGCGAGCACCGTAGGAGAAATCCTTGCCGATCTGGTCGCGCCAGGAAAGCTCGAGTTCCCAACCGTTGGACTTCATATCCGCGTTGTTGACCTTAGGGACAGAGGCGCCGAGGGCGGCGGGAAGCTCAGGGGCGGGACCGACCATATTCAGCGTGTTACGGAGGAAGTAGTCGAACGTGGCGTTGAAACGTCCGTTCCAAGCGGTGATGTCGATACCGGCGTCCCAAGTCTCGATGGTCTCCCAAGTCATTATGGTCGAGACGATTCCGGGCATCGTGGCGGTGTTGGGTTTCTCGCCGTCGATGATCCACGCCCCGGCGGCGGTGCTGACAGGCATCGTCTGGTAGAACGGGTACCAACTGTTGGTGTTGGTGTTACCGAGGCGGCCGTAAGAGGCGCGGAGTTTCAGGGTGCTGATCCTGTCGGCCATAGGCGCGAAGAAGCTCTCCTTAGCTATGTTCCAACCGACTGAGACCGAGGGGAAGAAAGCCCATCTCTTGTCCTCGACGAAACGGGAGGAGCCATCGTAACGACCGTTCAACTCAACCATATACTTGTCCATGTAGTTGTAATTGAAACGCCCGAAGAAGCCGGCCACGGAGTTGTGCTCACGGGCGCCGGTGACGATGGGGTTGGAAGTCGTCTGGCTCAAGTAGGGAACCGAGAAGTCAACGAGATAGTCTCCCCTGCCGGTGGTCTGGTCGTACTTCGTGAGCTCGGCGTTGAAACCGCCGAGGACATGGAAGTTGTGAACACCGTCGATGGAATAGGAATAGTCTGAATATATGTTCGTGGTGAAATAGTCCTCGGTGTAGCGGGACTCGTAGATCCTGCTCTGCCCGGGAGAGATGGAACCCACACCATTGTCCCAGCTGTCGTAGTAAGGCTCGTTGTTTGAGTCGTAGGAGACGACGGGCAGGAACACCTGATGGTCACGGTTGGTGTAGGTGCGCATGTTGCCCTCGATGTTGATTCTCCAATCCTTGACCGGCTCGAGCACGAGGGCGACCTGGTTGGTGTAGTAGTTCTTCTGGGTAAGCTCCTCACCTCCGTCCCTCAGAGTCTCGGTCTCCATTCCTCCGATGAGGTGGCCGTTGGGGTCATACACAGGCACGTTCGGCCATCGGCGGGCGATGTTGTGCATGAACAGACGTCCCTGATAGGTCAGGTAGGTAGGGCGTGTGTAGTCCTCGCGGACATACTTGTTAGTGTAGTCAAGACGGGCCCAGTCGGTGAGCTTGGCGCTTATCTTGGAGTCGATGGAGTAGCGGTTCATCTTGTCCGTCCCGAAAGCGAGCAGACCGTTGGTGTTCATGAAGGAGCCGCTGACACGGTAGTTGATCCTGTCATTTCCACCACTCACGCTCACGTTGTGGTTGTGGGAAGGGACATTGTCATTATAGAAGGTCCTGAACCAGTCGGTGTTGGCGTTACCGTCGGCATAGGTGCCCCATCTCCCGTTGGACTGGGGAACGGTGCCCGTGGTGATCTTTCCGGCTATGTAGTCGTCAATCCTCTGGACAACCTCGGGACTGAACTGGGCGGCGGTACCGTCGTTGATCCTGGCCCTGTTCCAATAGCGGGCGAACTTGTCCGAGCTCATCATCTCCGGGAGATGGAGAGCGCTGTTGAACAACAAGTTACCGGTGTAGGAGACGTGTGTCTTGCCGGCTTTGCCGCTCTTGGTGGTGATCAGGATGACACCGAACGCGGCCCTCGCTCCGTAGATGGATGATGAGGCCGCGTCCTTCAAGACGGATATGGTCTCGATATCGTTGGGGTTGATGGTGTTCATGTCGCCCTCGATACCGTCTATGAGCACGAGAGGGGCGGCCTTGGAACCATCACCGATGGTACCTGTTCCACGGACATTGAAGGACATGTTCTGGTTGAGCTCACCACCACCGGTCGTGACGTTGAAGTTGAGGCCGGGGATCTGACCCTGGAGAGCCTGTGACACGGTCTGCACGGGACGGGACTCGAAGACGTCCGAGTCAACCATGCTCACAGCGCCGGTCACATTCACTTTCTTCTGGACACCGTAACCGACGACGACAGACTCCTCGATGGAGAGTTTGTCCTCGGTAAGGACAATCCTCAGGGGCTGCCCGTTCCAGGTGACCTCGACGGATAGATAGCCAACGGAGGACGCCTCGAGGACATCACCCACCTTGGCCTGCGGAAGAGTGAAGTTGCCGTCCACATCGGTGGAAGTGCCCTTCAAGGTTCCCTTGATCAGGACCGCCGCTCCGATGACGGGAAGACCGTCCTCGTCCACGACAACTCCTGAACAGGTCTGGGACTGCCGCGCCTGGAGGGAGGAACCCGCGGCCAGCGCGGGGAAAGCGCCTCCCAGCAGGACAGTCATCGCTATGACGAGCGACAGCCCGGCTTTAAGAGTTTGTTTTACCATAATAGCTTGTTTTATTAAGAGTGGTTGGGAATGACTGGTTATTGAGCAAAGGTAACCACTACCTGTAACGGTTTAGTCCTTTATTGTCCAAAAAGAATCCGTTTCCGTACAACGGTCGGATATGTACGGAAACGGACTATTTTTAACCTTATATTAATGATGAATATTTGAGAAAAAGTATATTTTTGTTGGTGTAATGAAGTTCAACTTTCCGACTCGGCTCGCCGTTCTCATCACGGTCATCTCCATCCTCTCCGTCTTCCCTGCCGGAGCGGGACCGGTTGAGTATTCATTCTATCAGGTGTCAGTCGAGGACGGGCTCTCCCATCCCAACGTCCTGTCGTTGCTGACCGACAGGAGGGGTTCCCTCTGGATCGGTACAGTGAACGGGCTCAACCGTTACGACAACCAGACGATGAGGACATACTCATCGCTGGGCGATGACGGTTCCTCTCTTCCTGACAGCAGGATAGAGGACCTGGCGGAAGGTGGCGACGGCAGGATTTGGGCGATTACTAGGTTTGGGTTAGGGTTGTATGATTTGGATGGGGATACTTTCCAGACCGTTAGCAGGGAAACGGTCTGGAGTTCCCTTGTCCTTGAAGACAGGGTCGTCTTCGGTTCGCAGGGATGCCTGCTCCAGATCAAAAACGGTTCGAACGATATCCAGACCATCCCATTATTCGACAATAAGGGCGCGACCCACCGGATTGTGTCGGTGAAGAGACTCGGGGACGGCAGGCTTCTCCTTGGCACAAGGGACTCGGGCCTGTTCATCCACAACCTGGACACCGGTGAGACCGTGCCGTTCACTGACTCGGTCCATCCGCATATGGTGTCCATGCGCACCGCCTCTGACGGGACCGTTTACGCCGCCTTCTTCGGGGACGGCTTTTACCGTTATGACCCATCCGGCAAGGAGACCGGCCACTTCACAACAAGGAACTCAGGGCTGTCGAACGACTATGTCCAGGATTTCCTGGAATATGAGGACACCTTGTGGATCGCCACCGACGGAGGGGGGCTGTGCCTCTTCGACCCCATAAGTAACTCCTTTATTAATATAGTCCAGAATCCCGACGACGCCCTCGGTCTTCCGACCAATTCGGTCACCGTCCTCTATGAGGACTCCATGGGAAACCTTTGGGGCGGCAGTGTCAAGAAAGGGTTCTTCCAGATCAGGAGGAATTACATCACGACTTACAAGGGACGGAACCGAGGCCTCTCGGACGACGCCGTCAGCAGCCTGTACAGGGACCGAGACGGACGTTTGTGGGTAGGGACAGACGGCGGAGGGCTGCATTGGTTCGACCCGGAGAAAGGCAGGTTCATCTCCTGCCCCGGGACCGCCGGGACAAAGGTCATATCGATCGCCGGTCTCGGGGATGACAAACTGCTGCTCTCATTTTACACCAAAGGCTTCTTCACTTTCGACAAGCGCGACGGGAGTCTGAAGCCTTTCATCATAGTGGATGAGGAGACGAACTGGAGGGTCTGTTTCAGCGGCTATCTGCCTCGGGCGGGAGAGACACCGGATGGGAATATCTGTATCCTGAGCGACTCCCCTTGGATTTACAACGTCCGTGAAAGGACCTTTACCCCTATGCCGGTGGAGGACGGGAATATGGCCGTGGACGGCCTCAGGATGGCTTATTCAGATGACAAGATCTCCCTTTTCTTCAGGGACGGGACCGCCACCGACGGCGACGGTACTGTCCTGATATCCCGATGGGAAGACGGCGTACTTCGTCCCCTTTTCTCAGCAGGAGGTCACACTATGATCTCCTCCATCGCTTCAGACGGCGAGAACCACATTTGGGTAGGCACGGAACACGGGCTCGGCCGCTATGACCTCAAGACCGGGGAATATTCGGCTATCAAGACAACCCTTTTCGCGAATGTGACGGCTCTCGAGACCGACCGCGACGGGAGGACCTGGATTTGCGCGGACAACCGCCTGTTCACTTACCTGCCGGAAGGTCGGTTCGCTTCCTGGAACAAATCGGACGGATTCCTTCCCAACAACATAAAGATGATGTACCAGAACTCCCGCGACGAGTCCGCCATATACCTTGGAGGCTCCGGGGGACTGGTCAAGATTGAAAGGGGGATCCCCATTCCCGAGGAGAAGGAGCCCGAGTTGTTCCTAGAGCGTATGTCCATCAACGGCCTGCCTATCACGAAAGTAAGGCAGGACACTTCCGTCAGGGTCAGGAAGAACCAGTTCCAGGCCCTGGAAGCGTTTTTCCTGGCCAAGTATTATGACGTCTTCCAGAGAAAGCTCTTCCGGTACACCGTCCAGAACAATCAGGACAGTTATTCCATCGACTCCTACGAGCCCAGGCTTTACCTTCCGGAACTGCCCTCCGGTAATTACAGGATCCTGGCCTCGTGCCTGACGAAGGACGGCACCTTCAGCGAGCCCCGGGAGATGCTTAAATTGACTGTCACCCCACCATGGTACAGGACGGGCTGGTTCCACACTTTGATGGCAATCCTCCTTACAGGGGTTGGCGTTTATGTCATCATATATTTCAGGGAAAAGCACGAGAAAGCCAACAAGGAGTCCATGGCCCAGTTTCTGGAAGGGATACTTAACTCCTCAGACGACCCGGAGGGCGAGGCCAAGCAGAAGGTCGAGGCCTCTGAGCGCTCCGCCTTCCTCACCCGGGTGGACAGTATAATCATGGACAATCTGTCGAATCCGGAACTCGGCGTGCAGTTGCTTTGCAAGGAAATCCCCATGAGCCGCACATCCCTTTACAACAGGCTGAAGAAAGAGACCGGATTGGGTGTGAACGACTACATCAACCGGCTCAGGATCGAGCGATCGGTAGATCTTCTCTTAACCACTGACTTGACTATCAGCGAGATATCCTATGAGGTCGGGTTCTCATACCCGAGATATTTCAGTACCTCATTCAAGAATATGAAGGGAATGACTCCCACCCGCTTCAAGTTGGAGAACAAGAACAAGCAAACCGATAGCAACGGCTGAATATGAATAAAAGAAGATTATTCCTGGCATTGACCGGCGCCTCGGCGGTAGCCGCCACGGGGGCATGCGACGTTGACAAGGAAACCGGGGAGAAAGAAGATCCGCTCAACATCGTGTACATAATGTGCGACGACCATTCCTACCAGACCATCAGCGCCTACGACGGGAGGTTGATAAACACTCCCAACATCGACCGCCTGGCGAAGGAGGGCGCCCGCTTCACCAACAGTTTCGTGGCCAACTCCCTGTCCGGCCCGTCGCGGGCCTGCATGCTGACCGGTAAGCACAGCCACAAGAACGGGTTCACCAACAACGAGCACGGGATATTCGACGGCAGCCAGCAGACCCTGCCCAAGCTTCTCAGGGCGGCGGGATACCAGACCGCGATGGTCGGGAAATGGCATCTTGTCAGCGACCCCACCGGTTTCGATTATTGGGACATCCTGACCGGTCAGGGAGACTATTACAACCCCGTGTTCATACGTGAGGGCGAGAGAATAGTGAGGGAAGGCTATTCCACGGACATCACCACCGATGTGGCCACGAGCTGGCTGGACAGCCGAGACAAGGAGCGTCCCTTCTGCCTCTTCCTCCACTACAAAGCCCCTCACAGGAGCTGGATGCCAGACACCCTCGATCTTCGTCTCTTCGAGGACAAGGTTTACCCCATGCCATCCACTTTCTATGATGACTATGCCGGGCGCGAGGCGGCGGCCAACCAGGAGATGAGCGTGATCAAGGACATGAATGTGATCTACGACCTGAAGATGGCTGACCGTGAGGGAGAGATCCACACCCCGGATCAGCCTTGGCTCGAGAACTACGGCAGGGACCTCTACCGCAGGGACCTTTCTCCGGGAGAGTTGGTTCCCGGAAGGATGAACGCCGCCCAGCAGGCCGCCTGGGACTCATATTACGATCCCATAATCAAGGAATACAAGGAAAGGGTCGCCTCAGGGGAACTGACCGGGAAGGCCCTGAACGAGTGGAAGTTCCAGCGATACATGCATGACTACTGCCGGGTGATCCACAGCGTTGACCGCAACGTCGGCAGAGTCTATGACTATCTCGAGAGGAACGGTCTTCTGGACAACACCCTGATCATCTACACCTCCGACCAAGGCTTCTTCATGGGTGAGCACGGCTATTTCGACAAGCGCTTCATGTACGAGGAGAGCTTCAGGACCCCCCTGGTTGTCAGGATGCCGGGCGGGAAGAAGGTCAAGGCCGCCAAGTCACGGACCAAGGTTGTGGGCCCGGTGGACTATGGCCACAGGAGCAATGACATCGACGAGTTTGTGCAGAACATCGACTACGCCCCGACCATTCTTGACGCCGCCGGTGTCGCCATACCCGACGACATCCAGGGTGAGAGCTTCCTGCCCCTGCTGAAGGGAGAGAAGCCCTCAAAGGTGGCCATTAAGGAAGGGAAAGGCTGGAGGAGATCCCTGTACTACCACTATTATGAATATCCCGCGGAGCACAGCGTCAGGCGCCACTATGGGGTCCGCACCGGACGCTACAGCCTGATTCATTTCTACAATGACATCGACGAGTGGGAACTCTTCGACCTGGAAGAGGATCCGCTTGAAATGAATAACCTGTACGGGAAGCCCGGGACCGAAAGAATCACGGGAACCCTGATGAAGGAACTGGAGCGTCTGCAAACGCTCTACGATGACCCGATCTCCGAGCTGAACTAAGCCTCGGGGATCTCGTCAGCGGCGGGCGTCGAGAAAGGGGAAGGGGCGGCCTTGCCGACCTTGAAAGTCTCCTCGTCCTCCTCGGGGGCGGGGATATCGTACATGGCGGGACGCTCCCCGGTGGTGAGCTGGGTGAACTCGCTCTCGGAAATCATCTTGCAATTCCCGTTGAAGTTGGCGTCGAGGTCGACCTGGAGCCTTCTGATGTGCAGGTCACCGGTCACGACGCATGTGTCCTTGAGGCAGAGCGTGTCCTTGACATAGAAGTTACCGTCAATCTTTCCCCAGAAATCGCAGCTGGAGCAGACGATGTCGCCTTTGACGACCGCTTTCTCGCCCACCACGACCTTGGCCTGGGAGACTATCTTACCCTCGAATGTGCCGTCGATACGGATGTCGTTCGGAGAAGTGATCTCTCCTTTGATGCTTGAGCCGGCAGATATCCTGCTGACGTCGTTGACGCCGACCGAATCTCCGGACCTGTCATAATTCGATGCCATATTCCTTATCTTTTAATTTATTAATACTCAAACATCTAGACAAGACCAGCCCCGTGGCAGTTCTTGTACTTCTTCCCTGATCCGCAAGGGCAGGGGTCGTTCCTTCCGACCTTCTTCTCCACACGGACCGGGGCGTTCGACTTCTGCTCGCCGTTCGTGACAAGGTCGTTGCGGCGGGTCTGCATCTGGCTCATGTCGGTTCTGCGCCTGGGGGCCTGGGCGGGGCGGGCCTCATTATCGTCCCTGAGAGGCACGAAGGCCCTCAGGAGGAACGACAGCACATCCTTGTTGAGTTCCTCAAGCATCGAGGCGAAGAGATTGTAACTCTCGAGCTTGTACACGACGAGCGGATCCTTCTGCTCGTAGGCGGCGTTCTGCACGCTGGTGCGGAGATCGTCCATCTCGCGCAGGTGACGCTTCCAATGCTCGTCGATCTGGTAGAGGATGATGGTCCGGCTCAAGGCCTTGGCGATCTCCTTACCCTTGGTGTTGTAGGCTTTCTCAAGGTTGACGCTGAGAGTCAGCATCTTACGGCCGTCAGAGATAGGGATGGCCATGTTCTGGTACATGCTCCCCTGCTTCTCGTAGACCTGCTTGATGAAGGGATAGACCTTCTCGGCGAGGGTGTTCATCCTGCGCTCGTAAACCTCGACCATGTGCTCGCATAGCCTGTCGGCGATATCCTCGGGCTTGGCGTTGGTGAAATAGTCCTCGTCGAAGCCGAGATCGATCGAGAGCTGGCCCATCACATATTCCTCGAAACCCTGATAGGACATGCCCTCGGCCCTGCCGGCGATCAGGTTGGAGGAGTCGATCATCATGTTCTGCACATCGATCTCGATCCTCTCCCCTGACAAGGCGTTGCGGCGACGGGCGTAGACCGCCTCGCGCTGATAGTTCATCACATCGTCGTACTCGAGCAGCCTCTTACGGACTCCGAAGTTGTTCTCCTCGACCTTCTTCTGGGCGTTCTCGATCGACTTGGACAGCATCCCGTTGACGAGGGCCTCGTCATCGGCCATGCCCAGCTTGTCAACAACCCCGGCGATCCTCTCTGAACCGAAGAGACGCATCAGCTTGTCCTCAAGGGAGATGTAGAACTCGGAAGAGCCGGGATCTCCCTGACGTCCGGAGCGGCCTCGGAGCTGACGGTCGACACGGCGGCTGTCATGCCTCTCGGTGCCGATGATGGCCAGACCACCCTTGGCCTTCACCTCGGGGGTGAGCTTGATGTCGGTACCGCGGCCGGCCATGTTGGTGGCGATCGTGACATTCCCGGTCTGGCCGGCCTGGGCGACTATCTCAGCCTCCCTGGCGTGCTCCTTGGCGTTCAGGACGTTGTGCTTGACGCCCCTCATGCGGAGCATTCGGCTCAGCAGCTCGGAGGTCTCGACATCAGTCGTTCCCACCAACACCGGCCTGCCGGCGTCCACAAGTTCCTTGATCTTATTGATAACGGCCTGATACTTTGCCTTTTTAGTCTTGTAGATGACGTCATCCTGATCGTCCCTGATGACAGGGCGGTTGGTCGGGATCACGACGACGTCGAGTTTGTAGATGGACCAGAACTCGCCCGCCTCGGTCTCGGCGGTACCGGTCATTCCGGCGAGCTTGTGGTACATCCTGAAATAGTTCTGGAGGGTGATGGTCGCGAATGTCTGGGTGGCGGCCTCGACCTTCACGTTCTCCTTCGCCTCGACAGCCTGGTGGAGACCGTCGCTCCAGCGGCGTCCCTCCATGATACGTCCGGTCTGCTCGTCCACGATCTTGACCTTGTTGTCGATGACGATGTAGTCCACATCCTTCTGGAACATAGCGTAGGCCTTCAGGAGCTGGATCATCGTGTGGACCCTCTCGCTCTTGAGGGAATATTCCTCCATGAGCTTGTCCTGGCGCTCCTGCTTCTCCTCGGCCGAGAGAGTCTCGTCCCTCTTGATGTCGGCGATCTTGCTTCCCATGTCGGGGAGAACGAAGAAATCAGGGTCGGACACCGAGTTGGCCAGGGCGTCGTGGCCCTTGTCGGTCATGTCCACGGAATGCTGCTGCTCGCTGATCACGAAATACAGATCGTCCGTGACTATGTGCATCTGGCTCTCATTGTCCTGCATGTAGAAGTTCTCGGCCTTCTGCATCAGGGCCTTCATGCCCTGCTCGCTGAGGAACTTGATGAGAGGCTGGTACTTGGGCAATCCCTTGTAGGCCCTGTAGAGGAGCATTCCACCCTCGTCCATCTTGCCGGCCGAGATGGCCCTCTTTGCCTCGTTGAGAACCTGGTTGACCAGGTTGCGCTGCTTCTGGTAAAGGCTCTCGACATAGGGCCTGAACTCCATGTACTGCTCGTCGTTCTCCGCCTTGGCCACAGGGCCGGAGATGATCAGAGGGGTACGGGCGTCGTCGATGAGGACGGAGTCCACCTCGTCGACTATAGCGTAGTGGTGCTTGCGCTGGACAAGGTCGGTCATGTTGATCGCCATGTTGTCACGCAGGTAGTCAAAACCGAACTCGTTGTTGGTCCCGAAAGTGATGTCACAATTGTAGGCCCTCTTCCTGGCGTCGCTGTTAGGCTCGTGCTTGTCGATGCAATCCACGGAAAGGCCATGGAACATGTACAGCGGGCCCATCCACTCGGAGTCACGCTTGGAGAGGTAGTCGTTCACGGTGACGACATGCACACCCTTTCCGGCCAGGGCGTTGAGGAACACGGGGAGGGTCGCCACAAGGGTCTTTCCCTCACCGGTCGCCATCTCTGCGATGCTGCCCATCTGCTCCTTGTTGGATTTCACGCCACCGTTGAGGACGATACCGCCGATGAGCTGCACGTCGTAGTGGACCATGTCCCAGGTCACCTCGTTGCCTCCGGCGACCCAATGGTTCTGATAGATGGCCTTGTCTCCGTCGATCTTGACGAAGTCGTGGTTGATGCTGAGGTCTCGGTCCATCTGGGTGGCCTCCACCACGATGGTCTCGTTCTCCTTGAAACGGCGGGCAGTGGACTTCATGATGGAGAAAGCCTCGGGAAGAATCTCCTCAAGCTCTTTCTCGATCCTCTCATCCTCCTCCTTGACCAGTTTGTCGGACTCTGTCGCCAGGTTCTCCTTCTCGGAGACGGGAATATCCTCCTCGAGTTTGGCCTTGATCTCCTGGATTCTTTTCTCGAAGGGGGCCTCGCACTCGCGCAGACGGAGCTTGAGCGCCTCTGACCTCGCCCTCAACTCGTCGTCCGAGAGGGCGTCGATAGCGGGATAAGCGGCAAGAACCTTGTCAAGGACAGGTTTCACCAGCTTCATATCACGATCGGACTTGGAGCCGAATATTTTTCTTAATATGCCTGATACAGCCATAAAACAATTTGTCTCTGATTAACCTACAAAAATAACGATAATCAGAGACAAATACAATTATTACACCCGATATTTCGGGTTGACATTATGTCAAAGAGGAATGCCACACCCGGCTTAGGCTAGCTACGTTGAATTCCTGAGAATAGATTATTCCGGCGTGATAATCATGGATTAACTTAGTGAATCTTTTCAACCAGGTCCAAGTCAGTCAAACAGCCCAGATAATCATAGAAATCATTGGTAAAATAACCAAAATGGCTGGTAAATGTCATTTCTCCGAAAATGACCTTCTCATCGCACTCATAAAAGTCAACCCTGACCTCTGGAAAACCGCTTGATAACAAGGAGGCGTATGATAACATTTGATCCAATGTTGTCGGTCGCGGAATTATCACCTCAGGATGATACTGGTAGTGGTTATCAGGTTTTAATTTATCGGACATGGAATTCCAGTTGACATCATATAAATCCATGTACACACAGTCTGATGAGCGATTGTATGCCACCCAGATGCATTCTGGATGACCATTGAAGCACCAAATTTTATAATCCACCAAAGATTCTCCCACAAAATTGTTTCCTGATGGTAGCAGTTTTTCAGCAATGATTATTGGAGGAATCAGGGCATAATGGAATTGTGCATTCTTCTGCCCGTATTGTCTACGGAATAACTCTCTGAATCTCTCCTTTATCTTTTCCTCCGACACGAAAGACTTATCTTTGACAATTATAACGTCTCCCGAACCATTATTGATTTTCAGGACGAATGAATCCGGCAGGGCAGACAAAGAAATATCATCTGGCGAAGACCATACAGCATATAACTTGTTCAAGATGTTTCCGCATCCTTTCTCTTGCACATAATCCCTGACCGCGTATTTATCGGTACATTTTGCCATCAAAGTCAGATCTGAATGACATTCGAGCCAATAGAATTTTTCAACAAGATTAACCGGGGAATCCAGATTCATGCCGCGACCAAATACCCTTCTGAAATCTTTATTCGCATAATAAAGTCTATCGAAAGACAAGACGAGACTCTCCCACGCAAAGTCAAATATCTTCTTACCTTTACGAACAATCGGCAATTTATCACCAATAACAGTTCCCATCAAGATAGATTATCAAAACAATGAATGAACCCACCAAGATCTGCCTGAGCGTCAATAACCGCTTTGACTACATCGGCCAGTCATCCGTACGGAATGAGGCCACAGGAACTCCCAAAGTGGTCAGCAAATCGGCCTCGCACCAGTTGTGGAAGGCGTAGCGGACAGCCACCGCATTGGGGACAGAGGAGCAGTCGATGACTACGCTGTCCCATTGGATCTCGGCGGGCACGGAGCGGAAAACCTTGTTCGGCCCGGCCACCTCAAAGCCTTTGACAGGCGTCCCGTAGTCGGAATAATGCCCGAGCCCGATCCTCGTGTCGGCGAAATGTACGACAATCTTCTTGCCGGGCGCGTCAGCCTTGAGGATCTCGAGGTCATAACCGGCCTGATGGATAGTCTTCGGCTCGACTTTCGAGTTGGCGGGGAAAGTGACCTGGTCCGGATGGGCGAAACCGTTCCCGAGTCCGGTCTTCACGCCATAGACATTCTCAAGGGCGAGGACGGCGAACTGGTCGGCCACCTCTTTCTTCTTGGCGGGATGGATGCAGCCCATGTCGCCGAGAGTCTCGGTGACCGCCACTCCCGAATTAGGGATAATGTCCAGGGAAGACAACTGATTCTCAACGAAATAGCCCCTCTTCACGCCTTTAGGGTCGCTGTACCCGTAAGGGGCGATCAGCGCGAAGTAGAACGGCAACTCGTCGTCCTTGTCACCCCAGGCGTCACGCCAGCACCGCACCATGGCGGCCTGCAACTTGTCGTAGTAAGGGATGTCATTGAATATCAACTCGGAGCAACCCTGGTACCAGATGAAGCCGCGGAGCGCGTAGCCTATCACCGGATAGAGCCTCGAGTTGTACAATGTCGCCACCTGCCGGGGGGCGTCCCTGTTGGGATCAGGCTCGTCGACGCGTTCCAGGATATTCTGGTAGGCTTCGTCCGGGATCAGTCCCTTCACGTGTTCCTCCATGTATTCCATCGAGACCCACGGGGGAAGCAGGCAGCCTCCCCAAGGGTTGTTGATGATCCCGACCGGCACACCGAGGGTTTTGGTGAGATGCTTGGCGAAGAAATAAGCAACGGCCGAGACCTTAGCGGCCACCTCGCCATCAGTCAGTTCCCAAGACTCCTCCACATTGTCCTGGGGAGTGAAAGCCTTGCCCTCCTTGATGTCGAGGAATCGTATCCGGTCGGCGTATTCCCCGGCCTCGGCGATGGCCTCGTAGGAGCCTTCCACCCCCTGGGAGGTCGCTCCAATCAGGTTGAGTTCCATGTTGGACTGGCCGCTGCTGAGCCACACTTCCCCGATGAGGACATCATTCAGGAGAATATTCCCCTTCTTCCCGGCGGTGATCAGGATCGAATAAGGGCCTCCGGCCTTAGGGGTGTCCAATTTAACCTCCCAACGGCCTTCAGCGTCAGTCTCGGTGGAGTACTTGCGCTTGTTCCAGGTGGGGATCACCGTGATCTTCTGGCCGGGAGGCGCCCAGCCCCAGATCGGGGCGGAAGTCTCACGCTGAAGGACCATATGGTCGGTGAACACGCTGGCCACCTTAATCACACCCGCCACCGGATTGATGTCGTTGAGTTCATCCTTCACGATATCCTTGATGGATGGGGTGGAACACGTCGTGGCCAGGAAGGCCGCGACAAACAAGAGTCTCTTCATGGCAAACCTGGCTTAGAAAAGAAGGCCGACCCCGAGCTTGATCTGGCTGCGGTGGACCTTCAGTAGACCGCTGGTGAGATTGCCGCCGTTGCGGTTCAGCACACCGTAGTCGTACCTGACCGAGAAGCGGACCGCCTCAACGACATCGAAAGCCAGTCCTCCGCCGAGCAGGATGTCGAAACGGGAGTACTTGGTGTAGTCGCTGAGACTGCCGCTGTAGATGTCGTATTCAACACCGGTGTTTTTCTCCTTGACCCTGGAGGTAAGGCCCACGTCGATGGTAGGTCCGGCGAGCACGAGCATCTTCACGTCGTCGCTGATCGGGAAGGTGTAATTGAAATCCAGGGGGACCGCCAGATAAGTCTCCGTGAAGGACACATCAGTGATCCCGAAAGCGTCGACGCCTCCCTTTGTGAAATATTTGAACTGGAGTCCGGGGGCGAAGCCGAGGCCCGTCTCCCCGAGAGGCATCTGGTAGGACACGCCGAAGGTGCCTCCATAGAGGTCCGCGTTGGGCTTATAGCCCAGGACATTGAAACTCGTGGTGCTGACACCGAATCCGGCCTCGACGACCACGTTCTGGGCGAAAACGGAGGTCCCCGCCAGGGCGAAAGACGCCACGAGGATCATTGTGACAAGTTTCTTCATAACGATTATGATTGTTTATTGCCCAAATATATTAATTTAAATTGATTAACTTTGTATGTTTTAACGAGAATCGGAGATGATAAATGTAATAGGTCTGGGCTATATCGGCCTCCCCACCGCCCTGATGCTCGCCTCACACGGAGTGGAGGTGACAGGCACGGACTGTAACGGGGATCTCGTGTCTACTCTCAATGCCGGAAAGACCACCTTCAAGGAGAAGGGTCTCGATGAACTGTTCGGGAAAGCCCTTGCAGCCGGAATAAGATTCACCACCGAATATATCCCCACCGACACATACATAGTGTCAGTCCCCTCCCCTTACGACAAATCGACGAAGAAGGTCGATCCCGACTATGTCGTCAAGGCCGTCGGGAGCATCCTGAACGTCTGCCCCAAGGGAGCGACCATAGTGATAGAGTCCACCGTCTCCCCCGGAACGGTTGACAAGTATGTCCGCCCCGTGATAGCGGCCAGGGGCCTGAGGACCGGCGAGGACATCCACCTTGCCCACGCTCCAGAAAGGATAATCCCCGGCAACATGGTCTATGAACTGGTCAACAACAACAGAACCATCGGAGCGGACAGCCCCGTGGTCGGAGAGAGGATCAAGGCCATCTATTCTTCATTCTGCAAAGGCGAGATAGTGGTCACTGACATCCGCACAGCCGAGATGACCAAGGTTGTTGAGAACACCTTCCGAGCCATCAACATCGCTTTTGCGAACGAACTTTGTCGGATCTGCAGGCACGACGGTATGGACGTCTATGAGATAATCCGCATCTGCAACATGCACCCCAGGGTGAACATCCTCCAGCCAGGCCCCGGCGTCGGCGGCCACTGTATCAGCGTGGATCCGTGGTTCCTCGTGGGAGACTATCCCCAACTCGCAAAGGTCATAGACGAATCGATGAAGACCAACGACTCCCAGCCCTCCTTCGTGCTTGGGAGGATGAAGGAGATAATGGCCACGAACGGCCTGACCGACCCCTCGAGGGTGGGCCTCTACGGACTCACCTACAAGGAGAACGTGGACGACTGCCGCGAGAGCCCCACGATCCAGTTGCTCGACATCCCTGAAAACGATCTCGCCGGATCCCTCAAGGTCTATGATCCCTTCGTCTCGAAGGACCTGGTGCCAAACCAGTACCACGACCTGGACAAGTTCCTGGAAGACGTTGATTTCGTGGTGATCATGGTCAAGCACGACGAGATAGAGGCTAATATGGACAAACTGACCGGAAAGGTCGTGCTGGACTGCCACAACATCTGCAGCCTGCCCGGCGTGTACCATCTATGATCCGAATGATATGAAGAAGGTTCTGATAGTTTTCGGGACGCGGCCGGAGGCGATAAAGGTGGCTCCCCTCGTCAAGATGATGGCCAAGTCCCCCTCTTTCGAGACCTTGGTCTGCGTCACCGGACAGCACCGAGAGATGCTTGACCAGGTCCTCGGCGTTTTCGGCATTGTCCCCGACTTCGACCTGGACATAATGAAGGAAGGGCAGGACCTGTATGACGTCACCGCCAGGGTCCTTCTCGGGATGCGTGACGTCCTAAAGGAAGTCCGTCCCGACTTGGTTCTGGTCCACGGCGACACCACCACGAGCGTCGCCTCCGCCTTGGCAGCCTTCTACCAGAAGATACCAGTCGGCCACATAGAGGCCGGACTGCGAACACGCGACATCTACAGTCCCTGGCCGGAAGAGATGAACCGGCAGATAACAGGAAGGATAGCCACATACGATTTCGCGCCGACGGCCCTAAGCAAGGCCAACCTGCTAGCCGAAGGGGTACCTGAAGAGAAGATAACAGTCACCGGCAACACGGTGATAGACGCCCTGCAGATGGTAGTGAGCCGTCTCAAGGCCGATCCATCCCTCAAGGCAGGTGCCGTCAGAAGCCTGGCGGAATCTGGCTACGACGTCTCCCGCCTCGACGAAGGCAAGAGACTCGTGCTTATCACAGGCCACAGGAGGGAGAACTTTGGGGAGGGATTCATCAGCATATGCAACGCCATCAAGAAATTGAGCCGGAAATACCCTGAGGTAGATTTTGTGTACCCGATGCACCTCAACCCAAATGTCAGAAAACCAATCCATGAAGTCTTCGGGGAGAACCTTGAGGGACTCGGCAACCTGTTCTTCATCGAGCCTCTCGAGTATCTGGAATTCGTGTCCCTGATGGTCAGGTCCCACATAGTCCTGACCGACAGCGGAGGCATCCAGGAAGAGGCCCCCGGCCTGGGCAAGCCTGTACTAGTGATGAGGGACACGACGGAGAGACCTGAGGCCGTCACAGCCGGAACCGTGCGTTTGGTGGGTACTGACTTCTGCAAGATAGTGGACGGGATAAGCGTCCTTCTGGACGACCCGAAAGAGTATTCAAGGATGAGTCAGGCAGTTAATCCCTACGGGGACGGCAAGGCCTGCGAAAGGATAATCGCGAAACTCTCCGAATAGGATTACCTTGCAAGTGAAAGGAAGGCCTCCGCGACGGAGGCGATGTCGTAGCGTTCGAGACCCTCGATGCGCCGTGCCGCGGAATAGTCGCCATCTAGGAAACTCTCGAAGTTCTTTCTCTCCTCGTTGGTGAAGGCTGAGGAGATATCCAGCACCGGTCTTCCCGAGAGGCCGTAGTCTATCAGTTTGCTGGGACTTTGGACCTTGAACGGATTGGTGATGTTGACAAGGAAATCCGCCTTGGCCAGTTCAGGGAGGAGTTCCTCCCTCGGGATGAAGCCCTTGACGGTCATCTTCGGCACAAGCGGGAAGAGCCCCGGCGAATTGGTGTACACCACGAACCTGAAGGTCCTGTCGCTAGCGGCAAGGTACCGGAGGAACTGTCCCGGGTCTCGCATACCCTCGTATGCCCTGCCCGCAAAGATAAAGGTAGGGACCTGGTTCCTGGAGTATTCCGGAAGGCTTACCGCCTTGAAGTCGAAGCCCTGGGGAATCACGCGTATCTTCTCCGAATACTCGGGATAATAGCAGTCCCGTGCCTCCTCGAGGGGTATGGTAATGTAGTCGCATCTGTCGCACCAGAGACGCTAGAGTCTCTCCATCTGGGGATGGTGTTTCTCGAAAGGATTCAGCATGAAGGGGTCGCCGCTGTCGGCCACCCAGGTCTTCACCTTCGCCCGGTCGATGTACCTGGCGACCGCCCAGTGGATGGCGTGAGGGGCCGCAATCGAGATAATGAGGTCTGTCTTCCCCTCCGCCGCCAGTGCCTTCTTCACCATCCCTAGGAAGTCGCTGCCCGGGAAGAGAGCATACTCCCCTATCGCGTTCTTTATCACGCTGGAAACAAGGCATTTGCGCCTGTACCCCTCGCTATCCTTCAGCCCGTTCCGAGACACCCCGAGGTTCTTTACCTTGAGGCCACAGGACCTTTCAACTTCTGAATAGTCGTACTTCTTCCCGAGCAGGGCGTACACGGTCACGTCGTGGCCGTCCCGGGCCAGCCTGAGGGCCAGCTGCCAGGTCCTGTGTGCCCTGGGATTGAGTTCAGGACAGACCCATTGACCTATGATGACTATCTTCATTTCCCACCATCTTTAGGAACCACCAGACCCTTGAGGAA
Source organism: Bacteroidales bacterium (assembly GCA_017429765.1). Classification (GTDB taxonomy): domain Bacteria; phylum Bacteroidota; class Bacteroidia; order Bacteroidales; family UBA932; genus Cryptobacteroides. Next base: position 22,424 of record JAFROJ010000045.1, read on the forward strand.
GGACAGAAAGGAATAGACCTCCACCGGCCTCCCGGGGAACAGTGAGATGAGGATGCCTTCGACCTTGTATTTCAGTTCCTTCGCGCCAAGGAAGGTCTTCCTGTACCAGGGCATCCCGTCGAGTTTTAAGGCCAGGCCCGACTTGATGTTGTCGCCCTGGCCCGAGAAGTCTCTCGCGAGTTTGAAGGACTGGTTCAGCACATTGGAGATGACGCTGTTGATCGGGGCGTCCATCTCTTTCCCGAAGTGACGGGAATCGGCGTACTCACGGAGTCGGGAGGCCACGGTCAGGAGGGCGTCAACCCGCCGGGGGTCATATTGCCTTGACATCGAGTTGTCCCGCACGAGACGGCAGTAAGGCGTCCTGGTGGACACCCTCACCTTCCCGGCCTCGCAGAAGACTCTGGGGATGTACTCGGCGTCCTCGTGAAGCAATCCCGGGACAAAACGGATCCCCTTCCCGACGAGGAAATCTTTCCTGAACACGCAGAAAGGCACGCACATCTTCAGTTTCTCGCTCATCACCCGCACGTGTCCCGTCCCGCTCCTGACGGCATCTTCCGGATAGGAATAGACATCGCCCGGCTCCATCACCCCGTTCCTGGAGTGATAGTTCACAGAGCCGAAAACGAGGATGTCATTCCCCTCAGCCTCCTCCAGAAGCGAGGAGAGGCAGTTGTCCCGGATCCAGTCATCGGCGTCAACGAACCAAACATACTCACCCGAAGCGGCTTCAAGGCCAGTATTCCTTGCCGCACTAGCGCCGCCGTTGGGACGGCGAATCACCGAGACGTTCGTCCAGCCGTGGATGACCTTAAGGTCTTCAACTAGGGAAGCTCCCCCGTCGGTACTTCCATCATCCACTACAATAATCTGATAGTCCAGCGCAGGAATGTCCTGGCACAGGCAGGAACGGAGGCAATCCGAGATGAATCGCCCGCCATTGTACATCGGTATGATGACGGATAGTTTCATTGAAGTCTTTGTAAAGTTAGGAAAAAAACTTAAACTTGCGGAGATTTCAGAGGAAAAGCCATGGGGCCTAACAACGTAAGAGCCAGGAAAAGCATCAAGAATGCGGTGGTATCGACGTCGTACTACCTCATCCTCCTCGTGCTCGGCTTCTTCTCACGAAAGATTTTCTTCGAATATCTGGGAAGCGAGATCCTGGGGCTCGGCACGACCGCCATGGACCTCATCGGGGTCTTGAATATCTCCGAGCTGGGAATCGGGGCTGCGGTGTCCTACCTGCTCTATAAGCCACTGCACGAGAAGAACCACGAGAAGATCAAGGAGATCATCTCAGTCCAGGGATGGCTGTACAGCAAAATCGCCTATTTTATGCTGGGAGGGGCCTGCATCCTGATGTGCTTCTTCCCGCTGATCTTCGCCAAGACCGACCTGTCTCTCGGATATGCCTACATCGTATTCCTGGCCTTCCTCGCCGGCTCCCTGATGAGTTATTTCTTCAACTACAGGACGATTGTCCTGTCGGCGGACCAGAAGCAGTACAAGACCGTCAGGGTCAATCAGGGGGTCGAGGTCCTGAAGATCATCGCCCAGATATTCACCATCTCCCACTTCAGCCATCCTTTCTTCTGGTGGATCGGCCTCGAGTTGGTTTCCCGGATCTGCGGGACCATCTGGCTCGACAAGGTGATCAAAAGAGAGTACCCCTGGCTGAAACTGAGCCTGTTCAACGGCGCCAAGCTCAACAAGACCAACCCCGAGATAATCGGCCACACCAAGAACATCTTCTTCCACAAGATATCCGCCGTCGTCCTGGCCAACGCCAGCTCCCCAATCCTGTACGCTTTCACTTCCCTGACCACGGTGGCGTTTTACGCCAACTACCAGTTGGTGCTCAAGAAGATAGCCACACTGATGAAGAATCTGTTCAGCAGCACCGGAGCCGCTATCGGCGACCTGGTGGCCGAGGGGAACAAGGAGAGCGAGAAGAGGGTGTTCTGGGAACTGTTCGACTCAAGGCTGCTGACGGCCGCCGTCATCCTAGTCTGCTCATATCACCTGACCCAACCCTTCATCTCGGCCTGGCTATCCCCTGACTACGTTCTCGGGGGCAATTTCCTGCTGATTTATCTTATCATGCAGGGAATACTGATGACAAGGGAGACTGTGGACTCCTACCTCAACGCCCACGGCATGTTCCAGGACATCTGGGCCCCGATGGTGGAGGCCACGATCAACATCGGCCTGTCGATCCTGTTCGGTCATCTCTGGGGACTCGAGGGCATCATCCTGGGAGTCACCGTCAGCCTTGTCCTGATTGTATGCGTCTGGAAGCCCTATTTCCTGTTCAAGGTGGGTTTCAAGGAGAGCCCGCTCCCCTATTTCACAAGGCTCGCGGGAAGGCTCGCCGTGATAGCGGCCGTGGCGATCATCACCAGTTGGATCTACCCCCATCTCCCCATGAGCGGGGAGGCCTCGGGGTCCTTGCTGAAATGGACAGTTGTGGCCGTCGAGACCACGGTCCTGACGTCACTGCTGCTGATCCCGTCCTTCCTGACCTTCAGCCAGGGGACGAGGAATTTCGTCAAAAGGATGAGAGCGATTATATTCAGCGGCAGGGATTCTTCCCGGACTTGAACCACTCGATGAACCTCGTGATCCCCTCGCGGACAGTCGTGGAAGGCTTGTACCCTGTCGCGGCCTCCAGTTTGGAGCAATCGGCGTAAGTCTGGTACACGTCACCGGCCTGCATCGGCAGGAACTCTTTCCTCGCCTCCACTCCCAAAGCGGACTCGATCTCCGAGATGAAATCCATCAGCCTGACAGGGCTGGAGCAACCGATGTTGTAGACCTCGAAGGGGACAGATCCTTCGCTTCGCTCAGGATGACAGGTAGGAGGGTTGTCGATGACCCTGACGGTACCCTCGACAATGTCGTCGATGTAGGTGAAATCCCGGATCATGTCGCCCCCGTTGAACACCTTGATCGGCTCACCTCTTGAGATCGCCCCGGCGAAAAGCATCGGGGACATGTCGGGTCTTCCCCAGGGGCCGTA
>JAFROJ010000046.1 GCA_017429765.1 Bacteroidales bacterium
CGTGATGTTACCCTTACCGGCAGCGAGATAAACACGAGCGACGGCTGATTTACGTCTTCCAAGGGCGTTTTTCTGTTCCATTTGCTCTGTTAGATTTCGTTCAACTTAATTTCTCTAGGGTTCTGCGCCTGGTGGGGATGCTCAGGGCCGACATAGATATGAAGGTTCCCGAGGATCTTGGCACCAAGACGTGTCTTGGGGAGCATTCCTTTGACGGACCTCCTCACCAGTTCAGCGGGTCTCTTCGAGAGAATCTCCCTGGGAGTCGTGAAACGCTGGCCACCCGGATAGCCGGTGTAGCGAACGTACACGCGATTGTCCATTTTGTCTCCCTTGAGGGCCACCTTCTCGGCGTTGATGACGATGACGTTGTCACCGCAATCCACGTGGGGAGTGTAACCCGGCTTGTTCTTGCCGCGAAGGACAAGAGCCACTCTGGAGGCAAGACGGCCAAGCGGAAGATCCGTGGCATCGATGACGACCCACTCCTTGTTCACAGTCGCCTTGTTGAGCGAGACTGTTTTGTAGCTAAGTGTGTCCACTGTCTTGATCTTTAATGGTTTAACATTTAAATTTGCGATCCCTACACATTATAGGGGACGCGAAGATAGCAATTTTTTTTGAAAAAATCGTAATTTTGTGTTCCATCATAGTCTCAGATGAGAATAGGCGACATAGACCTTGGTGAGCGGCCGGTGCTGTTGGCGCCGATGGAGGACGTGACTGACGCATCCTTCCGGGGAATATGCCGGGATCAGGGGGCCGACATGGTCTACACCGAGTTCATCCCGGCCGAGGGACTTATCCGCAACGCCAAGAAGGCCTACGCCAAGCTCCTGACCTCGGAAAGCGAGGCCCCGATAGGAATACAGATCTACGGGAGCGATCCCGACGCCATGGTCGAGGCCGCCAGGATGGCCGATCACGCCCAGGAGATAGTCGGCGGGCACGGGTGCGACCTGATCGACATCAACTTCGGCTGCCCTGTCAGCAAGATAGCCGCCCGGGGAGCCGGGTCCGGGATGATGAGGGACCCGGACAAGATGGTGTCCATCACGAGAAGGATCGTGGAGGCCGTCCGCAAGCCGGTCACTGTCAAGACCCGCCTTGGATGGGACGACAAGAGCAAGATCATAGTCGAGCTCGCCGAGCGTCTCCAGGACTGCGGGATCCAAGCCTTGACAATCCACGGCCGCACTCGCTGCCAGATGTACAAGGGTGAGGCCGACTGGACCCTGATCGGGGAAGTCAAGAGGAACCCCAGGATGAGAATCCCGATAATCGGCAACGGCGACATCGACAGCGCCACGAAAGCGAAAGAGGCTTTCGAGCGCTTCGGGGTGGACGGGATAATGGTGGCCAGGGCGTCGTTCGGCCATCCCTGGATATTCAAGGAAATCAATCACTTGCTCGCCACGGGTGAAGAACTACCTCCCCTCGGGGTCAAGGAAAGGGTCGAGCTCGCCAAGAGGCATTTCACTCTCTCCGTGAAGCTTAAAGGGATCCCCGTGGGGGTTTACGAGATGCGCCGCCACCTCAGCTGCTATTTCAAGGGACTACCCGACTTCAAGGATACCCGCATGCGGATGGTCACCGAGAACGACCCCGCCGAAGTCATGAATATCCTCGACTACATCGCCGAAAGATGGGGTCCCGAGATGGCCGGGGATAGGATCTGAGGGCAAAAATGAGGGCTGATGACAAAGAAATAGAGCGTTTTTTGTATCTTTGTGGCCTATGCTTGACAGGATTATTCTCGCCCCATATTTTCTGGCGCTGAAACTCCGGCACTACTGCTATGACCACGGCATCCTCAAGGTGAGAACCTGTGAGGTTCCCACAATCTGCGTCGGAAACATTACCGCCGGCGGCACGGGCAAGACTCCCCACACCGAGATGATTCTCAGGACCCTCCTGAGAAGCGATGACTGGGCCTACGAGGATGTCGCCGTGCTCTCAAGGGGGCACAGGAGATCCACCCGCGGCTTCCAGATCGTCAAGCGGGAGGGCTCTGTCAAGGAATATGGGGACGAGCCACTCCAGATCAAGAAGAAATTCCCCGGAGTCACCGTCGCTGTCGACAGGAACAGGGTCAAAGGATGCGACATCCTCTGCCACCCCGAGAAACTGAAGACCGAGAAGAGGGCCCGCGGCTGCTCCGAGGCCGAGATAGCACCGGCCGACCTCATCGTCCTTGACGACGCTTTCCAGTACAGGGCGTTAAGGGCTTACCTTAATATTATACTGGTCGACTTCAACCGTCCCACCCACAAGGATCATCTTCTGCCTTTCGGAAGGCTCAGGGATCTCCCGGCCAGGCTTTCGGGAGCGGACATGATCATAGTCTCAAAGTGTCCCGCATACCTGGAGGACGAGGCCAAGATCCAATGGGCCAAGTCATTCGGCCTCAAGGACTACGACACCAGGACTTGCAAGGGTCTAGACAAGAAAGGCTCGGAGAAGACCCTTCTTTTCACGACCATCTGGTACAGCTCCCTCAAGCCAGTCTTCGAGGAGGCCGACCCTCGGTACGCTTATTCCCACAAGCTCATCCTTTTCTCCGGAATAGCCAAGGACACTCCCCTGAGGATGTATCTCAGCGACGAGCACCGCATCGTCAAGCGCTTCAATTTCGAGGATCATCACACCTACACTGGGTTCGACATCCGGAAGATCCACCGGGCCGTTCTCGAGCATCCGACCGCCGTGGTCGCGACAACTGAGAAAGACTGCCAGAGGATCCTGGATTTCAAGAATATTCCTGAAGACCTGAAAGTCAGGTTGTTCCAAGTGCCGATCGAGGTGGGGTTCCTTTCCGAGACGGAGAAAGCGGTCTTCGAGACATCCCTACTCGACGCCCTCAGGCGCTTCAAGAAGGATTATTGATCCCTTTTTTATTTTATAAAAGAAGGGGCCGTTCGAGACGGTCCCTTCTTCATTGTTGCCTATTTGTAAAGACTACTCGTTGGGAGTGACATCCCACCAGACACGGCCCCAGCGGTCGTCCTTGCCACCAAAGTACTTGGCGATGGCGGCGTCGTACTGCTCCTGGTTCCTCTCCTTGTCGGTGTCGGAGTAGATCATACGGGTGGGCATGGTGGTGTGTCCCACATGGTTGAGCTTCTGGAAATCAGTGAGCTCAAGGGCGGGGACATTGGTCCTCCTCCAGTCGGCCCAGGCCTCAAGGCCGTCGCACATGAAGCCGGCGAGCCACCTCTGCATGCGGATCTCCTGGAGAGCCCCCTCCTTGTCGGCGGGCAGCGGGTGGGCGGCGATGTACTCCTCGGCGCCGTCAGCTCCCTCGTAGGCGAAGGAGGCGGCGATGGCCTGCTCGTAGAGCGAGGAGGCGTCACCGGAGATGAGACCGAGCTCGACGGCCTCGGCCATGTTCAGGAGGCTCCTGTTGGCGGTGAAGAGGCCGTAGGTCGCGGTCTGCTGGCAGTACTTCTGGGTGATTGAGCAAGCGACATCCCTCTGGGAGGTCACCTCGTCGTTGCCCGACATACCGTGCTGGATGCCGATGTAGGACTCGAAGTCGGCGGGATCACCGGCCCTCTTGCCGAGATAAGCGTCGTCACCGATGGTGAAGTAGGTGAACATACGGGGATCCTGATACTCCTTGAGGGCGTCAACGATGAGCTTGTTGGGGCCCCAGGCGTGGTCGGCGGAACCGTAGTTCAGGTTACCCACGCTGTAGAAGGTGGCGGTGGTGGCGTTGGTGTCGTGCTTGTAGACGAAGTGGTCGGCGTTGGAGGTGATTCCACCGTCGGCGTAGGCCTTGGCGAAACGAGTCTTGGCGGTCGCGGGATCGACGTCGGAGATCCTGAGGGCCATGTCCATGCGGATGGTGGCGTTCAGCTTCTTCCACTTGGCGATGTTGCCGCTGTAGAGGACATCGGCGCTGGAGAGCTTGGAGCTCTCGTTGAACATGCCGTAGGCCTTCTCGAGATCGTTGAACAGGGCGGTGTAGATGTCCTGCTGGGAGTCGAAGACAGGGAACCATATGTCATCGCTCTCACCCTTCCAGGCCTCGGACCAAGGGAGCGGGCCGACGACGTCGGTGAGGTGCATCATGATGTAGGCCCTGAGGGTCAGCGCCACGGCGATCTGATTGTCGTTGCTGGTGCAGAATGAGAGGACGTTGGTGCCGCTCTTTGTCTCCTCGTCGGAGTTGAGCTCGATGATGAGGTTGAGGATCTTCATTGAGCCGTAGTAGTAACCTCTCGTGTCGAACTCGTAGCTCGTTCCGAGGGAGCCGAACTGGTTGTTACCGGCCTCGGCGATGTACCCGGGCCAAGCCTGGATCCAGCGGTCGTAACTGGTGTTGCAGATGAAACCCCTGGTGGTGTAGCAGGCGTTCGTGAAAAGCAGGTCTGTGTAAGGCGTTCCGGGGGCGTTCGGGGAGATGTTGATGTCGCCGAAGTCCTTGAAGTCGCAGCTTGTCAGCGCGGCGGCGATAGCCAGGGCCGCTATGATGGATTTCTTCATTATTTTCATAATCTTAACCTCCATATTAATTAGAACATGCACTTGAAGGTGAGACCGAAGGTCCTGGAGGCCGGGGTCTGGCCGGACTCAAGGAAGTTGGAGCTGGCCTCCGAAGGGTCGAAGTTCGGGCAGGCTGAGTAGATCAGCCAGGGGTTGGTGGCCACGAAGGAGACGCTGGCGGAGTTCAGGCCGATCCCGAGGTTGTTGACGAACTTCCTGGGGAGGGCGTAGGTGAGCGAGAGCTCGCGCATCTTGAGGTAGGTCCTCTTGTACATCCAGGAGTCGTTGTCGTAGCAGGCCTTGTAGAGGGAGTAGTACCAGGACTGGATATGGGTGTCCACGGGGTTGCCGTCGGTGTCGACGCCGGTGATGTGGAATCCGCCGCCCTTGGCGACAGGCTCACGGACATTGACTCCGTTGTCGTTGAGATAGGAGGTCTCGGCGCTGAGGCCGGATCCCGTCATCCAGAGGTTGGTGTAGGAGAAGATATCGCCTCCGATGGTGTAGTCGAAGCTCATTCCGAGGGTCCAAGTCTTGAAGCGGAAATTGGTGGAGAAACCGCCGGTGAAGTCGGGCTGGAAGTTTCCGACCGTCTCCTCGGTGGTCTCGACCTGGGGATAGTAGTCGCCCCAGTACTGCTTCTGGCTGGCCGAGGTGCTCTTCTTGAGGATGAGCTCGCCGTCATCGTTCCTCTTGAAACGGGCGCCGGTGTAGAGCACACCCACAGGCTCGCCCTCGATGGCGTACATTCCGAACTCATAGTAGAACTTGTTGTACTGCAGGAAGTACTTGGGCTGCTCGGGGTGCAGGCGGACCAGGGTGTTGACGTTCTTCGCGATGTTGAAGTCAGCGTTCCAGGTGAAGTCGCGGGTGCGGATGATGTCGCCACCGATCTCGAACTCGATACCGCGGTTGCGGACAAGACCGGCGTTGATCTGCCTCATGTTGAAACCGGTCTGGCCGGCGACAGGGAGGGAGAGGATCTGGTTCTTGGTGTCGCGGTTGTAGACGTTGATGTCACCGTGGAGCCTGTTGCGGAACATCCTGAACTCGGTACCGACCTCGTAGGAGGTGGAGATGGTGGGCTTGATCTCAGGGTTCAGCTGGGTCGTGGGGACACCCATCGCGGTGATGGTGTTGTTGTACCTCGATCCGACGGAGTAGGTGTAGGTCGTGGCGTAGGCGCCCAGGGTAGATCCGACCTGGGCGGCGCTGGCGCGGAGTTTCCAGAAGTCGAGCCAAGGGGCCTTGACGAACTTGTTCAGCATGATGGACACGGAGGCGCCACCATAGAGATAGCTGTTGTTGGCGACAGGCAGCCTGGAATCCCAGTCGTTGCGGACGTTGAGGTCGACGAAATAGGTGTCGTCAAAGCCGAGGGTGACGTTGCCGTAGACAGCCCTTGTCTTGTACTGGGAGACCGAGTTGGAGGTCGAGTAGGTGTTGACCGAGTTGTTCAGGTTGAACAGCCTGGGGATGATGAGCCCGTTGTTGGTGTTGGAGCTCAATGAGCCGTAGTCATAGGTCCTCTCCTCGATGAAGGCGGCGGCGTTGACGCCGAGGCGGTCATTGAAGAAGTTCTTGTCCCAAGTGATTCGGCCCTGGTAAGTCATCGTGATGGAGTGGTCCTGGGACTCGCTGTAACCGGCGGTCCAGTTACGGACGTTGGTCCTGGTCTCGTTCTTGGTCTCACCGTGATAGTTGGTGATGTTGCCCATCAGACGGCCTCCGACCTTGATGTTCCAGGGGAGGATGAACTCGACATCGCCGGTGATGACGTTCCACAGGGTTGTGCCATAGGCGTTGTGGAGCTCATAGTAGGCGAAGGGGTTGTCGTGGTAGGTCGGGTTGAAGTTGGTCTTGGAGTTGATGTTCCAGGTCCTGACGGATCCGTCCGGACGCTCCCAATCCCTCAAATCATTGAAGTTGATGTTCATGTGTCCCCACTGCACGTAGTCGGCGAGCGGGCTGCCCAGGGCGCCGTAACCATCGGAGGCGGAGTTGTGGTTCTGCCTGTAGGTGAACTTGTGGTCGAGGGTCACATTGATCCAGGAGGTAGGCTGGATGGAGGTCTTCATGGAGAGGTACCTCCTGATGGCGTTGGAGTTGCCGTAGATACCGGTCCTGTCGGAGTTGGTGAAGGAGATGCGGCTGTTGTAGTTCTTTCCGCCTGTCGCGAGGGACAGGTTGGTGGTGTTGGTCCAGCCGGTGTTGAACATGTCCTGAGGACGGAACCTCGAGATGTAGGGGTCAGCCTGCTGATAGTGGCTGCTGGTGGGATCCCAGTAGAGGGCGGAGGCGACCTTCACGTTCTCGTCGAAGCGGGGTCCCCAGTTCTCGTCGTGGCCCCAGTCATAGTTGTAGGAGCCGTCAGGGTTCTGGAGCTTGTTCCTCTCACCGAGGAGGTACTGGGGCGACATGGTGTCGATGTTGGCGTAGCTGTCGAGCTGGCCGAGCAGCTGGCCGGTCTCACCGTAGGAACCGCCACCGTACTCATGCTGGAGTTTGAGGTGGTTGTAGTAGCGCTCCATGGTGGTGGTGTGGCTGAACTCGATGTGGGTCTCGCCGTTCTTGGCGGAGCGGGTCGTGATGATGACCGCGCCGTTACCTCCCTGGGAGCCGTAAAGCGCTGTGGCGGCGGGGCCCTTCATGATGTTCAGGGTCTCGATGTCGTCCATGTTGACAGCGTTCTTGCTGGTGATGGTACCGTCGACCACATAGATAGGCTCGCTACCGCCGTAGGAGCTGTAGGACTGGGTACCGCGGATGACGATGGAACCCGAGTCGAAAGTGGAGGCGGAGCTGGAGAAGAAGCGGGCTCCGGCGACCTTACCGGCCAGTGACTGGCCGAGGTCGGTCTGGCGGGACATGGTCAGCTTCTCACCGTCGATCTTGACGGTGGAGTAACCGATGGCCTTCTCCTGCCTCTTCAGACCCTGGGCCGTGACGACGACCTGCTCGAGCATCTCGGTGTCAGGAGCGAGGACCACGTTGACCACCTGGGCGGCGGCCTGCTCCTGGTTCCTCATACCGATGCAGGAGAAAACGAGGGTGCTCCCGGCGGGAACGTTGCGCAGGGTGTACTTACCGGCGGCGTCGGTGACGACACCGTTGGTTGTCCCCGATACGAAGACGGAGGCTCCGATGACGGGGAGCCCGTCCTCCGCGGAAGTGACCGTACCCGTGACGGTCATGTTCTGCGCGAATGCCATACCCACGCTAGCGCACAGGCACAGCAACAAAGAGAATAATTTTTTACCCATAAGCTTAAACCTTAATTAAACTTAA
>JAFROJ010000047.1 GCA_017429765.1 Bacteroidales bacterium
AAGCCGGTCTCAAATTCTTTCAGAAGGGAGAACGAGAAACTCTTGGTGGCCTCATTGCAGGCGTCCTGTCTCGTGTCAAGAGATATGGGCCTGAATTCATTATCCGGATTGTCGTCGATCACCTCTTTCTGGCATCCGAAGAGTGCCAGAGAGAGGAGCAATGTGCAACAATAAAAAAGTTTATTCATTAGTTTCAGCGATTATATTATGCATCAATTCCAGTAATCAACAGGAGAGATTCTTTGTGTATACGTCATGTTGTATTTATACTCTACATCATTGAGTTCCGCCTCTGAATTAATGGAAAGCCTAAGATCCTGAATATGTTCCAATGAATAGAACAAGTCCGGACCCGGCCTCGGAAATCATGAAAGCGAAAGGATGGTTGGCGTTGAATATCTCTATTTGCTCTGAATCTTTATTATCAATTACTCCCGAAGCCTGGGTGGTTGTCGCCGCGGAGGCTCCTTCCTCATTAATTTCCACAAGCGTTTTCTGCTTTATACGCGTGAAAGGGAACACATGCGCCCCTTCTTTCGCCAATCCATCCATTTGGTTGAAATATGATTTTTTGAAAGAATCGTCTATGTAAGAGAACACGTTGTTCTCATTAAAAGAGACTGAGAACCGAGGAACACTTAGTGAGACTTTTTTCAACAACAAATTCTCGCGGATAGTGTTCCATGTTTTAGCGCTCATCCCTTCTATGACACTATCAAGGGTTTTGCCGGTGTTAGGTAACACAATAGTGAAAAGGAAAGAAGCGTTTCCAAACGGAAGAATAGCTGCCGAGAAAGAGTCTCCTTTATAAAAAGGATAATATCCCAACCTTGACATTAAAGGTTTCTCCACAGTCGCGTTATCGTCAATATAGAAAGGTTGGTTGCTTGTCTGGTTTGGATCGAATGTATATGACCACGTTCCATTGAAACACAAGACGTTGAACAAGGATGCCATTTCCGGCAAGACCGGTTCAGGAGCACGGTCAATCAATCCGGACGTCTTTCCTTTTACCCAAAGATCCTCGGGCCTTTCTCCAATGGGTTGGTCTTCCAAAGATTTGGCCTCTAATACGGAATAATCCACGAGATAATAATTCTTCAACTTTCCTAAAAACTCTTCCGGAAAATCTGGAACCCCGATGTCTTTCATAAGAGCGTTGGCGACAATCATCCTCGTGTCTTCACCAATCTTAGCCACATCGCTGATCAGTTTATTGAAATAAGAGTTAACTTCTTCAATGCAACCCTTGATTCCAATCATTTCAGTCAGAGCGGAATTATCCGGGATTTGATTCCCCAACATTCCGCATATGAACTGTACGCTCAAAGGACTTGAAATGACACTCGCTGGTTTATTATCCTTGAATTCTTTAGCGAAGTATCTGAAAGTGAATTCGTTGCCAGGAGTGATATTCGTCATTTCCCCCTCGTTTAAAGAGAGCTTTGTCTGTGGGGGTGTATATTGGCTTTCCGATGACGATGGCGTGGCCTCATTGTTTTCGGTATTATTCTCCGTCACAACTTCCGCTTTCTCAGGCTGCTCCACAATCTCTTTCTTGACAGGGTTCTCTCTCTCGCACGAGACAAAAAGCGGCGCCAAAACCGCCAAAGCGAAGAGGGAATATTTAGTGATTGTTTTCATTATGTTGTTAGTTTAAATCAAAACGTTGAGGTCTTTATTTGTAATAACTCAAAAATAGAAATAAAGTCAAAATAATACAACCATCTACTAAATCCCAAAATTACAAAACCTTGCATAAACAACAGCAAGGAGTCATCACAAAAGATTCCCGGTTTCTAAATTATATAAAATCAATGGACTCACGCTGTAAATCCAGTTACTATTCGAAGTGTCTATACTGTAACATCCGTTGTCGTTTTGGCCGTCCCAACCGTAATTCATCAAAAGGTATTTCGTTGAATCGCTGTAATGAGTATGTCTTGACCAACCATCATATATGTTAGGACATTCCAAATGAGCTTCCGCATCGGTAAGATAGATTGCTCCCGTAGGATATAGAACACCAGTCTGGTAGGCATAGTAGATAATGGTGCTGTCTGTTGAGAAAGTCCTGTCAACCAGACCGTCTATTATCCACGCATGTCCGCTATTTTGATTGTTATATGCCACCACAAGAACCGGTTTCGCGTCTAAAATATTACTCTTTACCGTAGAGTATGAATAAGAAGAGGAGTTTGCGCTTGTAAAACCACAAGGAGAAAGATTACTGTAGGAATATAGCGGGGCGCTTGTAGCCGCTGATGCATACGTTGCGTTCATTCTTACTCCCACGTCCATTATTAGATCTGAGACATAAGATGCGTTTCCTGTACCGTTTTGGGTCTTGGGCATAGATTCCCAATGGGGAGAGTATTGATAGTAATCACTTTTAGAAAGGCTTAATTTATATTTACCACCATTTAAACTTTGGGAAATGGTGGGGGTTATTTGATGCCATAAATCAGAGGGATATCCAGTAAGAGAATGGAAATAATACAATACTTGAGATACGGCTGTAGGTGCGCAGCCCGTTAAAAAATGCGACTCAAAACCCAACTCCAAGATAACAGGGTCTAACGGAAGGTTCATATTCCAAGGATAACTCTGCCCCCATTTGGTCTCAATCAGATGTGGTACGCTATCAACCACATTCGAAGTGCTGACAGTAATAATCTTCACCCAAGTAAGATCGCCACCCGGTTCAAGTGATTTGCTGGAAGAACTGCTCAAACCCTTTTTTATTCCGTTCCAAAACGCGACGGTTTTCGGGTTTATCTCACCTTCAGGCCTCCCAAAGGTTTTCACATGATAGATGAAATTAGCTGTTGTCTCAAGCCAGGCCTTCAATCCTTCGTTTTCCAATGTTTCGGGGTCTAAGTTGTCAACTTCGCTGTCCCCAAGGATTGATTTCGCCCTTGAATCAGCAGAAACAGCCATCCATCCTTTCTCGAAATTGATGATGTAGAAACAGGTAACGCCCTTATATGTGTATGCTTCTGTGCTGACAATCTCAGACTTTCCCTTAATGATCCTTACATATTCTTGGGCCATTTCCGCGGTTATCTCATATTTATCACCATCACCCTTCGCCTCTGATCGTGTCAAGAAAGAAGGACTATTATCCTTCGTTGGAGAAAGAACCTCTTCAGGATAAGATGATTCACATGAGGATAAGCAGACCATGGCAAAGATCGCGCTTGCCATGAAACAGAGAATGTGATTGATTCTCATTGTTTTTTTATTTATGGTTTATTGAATTCTCCTTGATATTGTTGACCTGATGGCAGGGTAAATGTTAAGATATAGTGTCCCGAACCAAGATTGATAGGAATAATGGCATAGAGGTATTGTGTGTCGATGTTATATGAACAGAATCCTCCGTTGGTTGAGTTTAATACATCGACCCCGATTACACCCATACTCTGTGAAAACCACAAGATGGCAGAGGACGTTATAGTTTCATAACTTGCTGAAATGGGTACATTAGACGGAGTTTTTGGAGGATTATTAGGAAGAGGATACGGATTGATAACAATTATAGAATCACGGCTGTAGCAAGGAGCCATCTCTGCCTTTAGATTTATCTGAAATCCAATACAGAGAGCAAGAATTGAGATACTAAATAGAAAAGGGCTTGTTTTATACATATCTTTTTGTTTTCACAAACATAGAACAATAATTACTAACGAGAAAAAGAAAAACATAACAGAAACAGCGTTGTAACGATATTGTTTATAAGTTAAAAATAATTAATTAGAAGACACTGATTTTCAATGTCTTAAAAAACAATAAAAAAGGCAGTTGTAACGGGCGAAAAAAGAGGTTATTCAAAAAAATAAAGATAACTCTCTTTGCCAGGTGCGTCAGACTCTTTAATCTTCTTTTTTAATCGACTTTTCTTAACCCTCGTATTTTCTAGAGTAGAGATATCCATGATAAGCGTTATAAGAGTATTATCAAATCCAGCGAACACTAAACTAGCCAAACGATAATCTTCGTTTTTTAAATTACGGAAATCGTTTCTGAAGGCATCCATTATTCCATCAGATTCAATATTCAGAAGCTTTTCAAATTCTGTTTGACTCTTCTTGTCTTTTCCTAAAATCTTAGTTTGGCTGCTAATTATTTGGTACAACTTTTCAGCAGATAGGTCTTTTCCATTTCTGCCTATACCGTGAACCCCTTCGAATAGTTGAGACAAGTACTTAAAATGCCGTCTTGTCCTATTTATTCTTATAGTATCAAAATGATCGTTTACAATCTTTAATTCGCGAACACGTTCTTTCAAAGAATCAATAATAATATCTTTCCGACCATTTTCTTCTTGCTGCGTTTTTCTTTTCCACAACAGATAGGATGAACTAATTAAAGAAAGAGATAAAAAGAAAAGAAATAGAAATAAAAACCTCCAACCCCTCCTTTGGGATCTGAGTTCTTGTTCTTTCAGGCGATTTTCCAAGAAGGCCTTTTGTGCAATTGACGCGGATCTGTTTATGCTCTCTCGCGAAATTGAGTCTGTGTACTCTTTAGCAGACCATAATAAATAATATGCATCCCTGAAATTCCCTTGGGCTTTACATAGCCGGTACTTCCAATAGTCATATGAGGACTTTTCTGTCTCGGTATTATGTGGTATGGTTTCAAATAAGAGGTTTGATTCTTCTGTCAATCCAATATACCCGAGAGAATACGCATATGCGAAATATTGATCGTAACCATCAAGACCTCCGTTGATTGTTAAGGCGTTTTTGAAATGATCCACGGCAAGGGCATCGTCAATTTTCTGATTATAGAGAATGTACATCGCATAATCAGCCTCTATCGTTCCAACTTCTCTATGGGAAAGAGAGTTCTCTGACATTAATTGTTGGAAATAGTTTCCGGCTTCTTCCAGTTTGGTTTGTCGGACCAACATCCTCGCCTTAATGATTTTCTCTAACGCTTCTTGATCTTTCCTTCCACATTCTGAAAAGCTCTGAATCGATTTGTCAATGTACTCTTCGGCCAAAGCATATTCTTCGGTAGAGGTATATGTTTCCGCTATTTTAGAGTACAGAACCCCAACCAGGTTTTTGTCTGTGTCTTCTAGAATCGATTCCTCTGCTTTATAGAAAGAAACAATAGCCTGACGATAATCTTTCAAGTTATGATAGATCGTCCCCATGTACATAAACGCCTTGAGCCGCTCTTCGGGAGAGCCGTGTCTGGAGTAATAGTCAACAGCCGGCAGGACGACTCTGGTGTCCGCCGTGTCGATGTAGTTCTTGTCCAGCGCCATGGCGTGGAGAAGGGAGAACTTGGCCTTCTCGGCTCGTGTTTTCAGGTCGAGGGTGTCAATGGCCCGGAGGACCGACAGGGCGCTGTCGGGTCGATCGTCGATGTAAGACTCCACATCCGAAAGCCGTTCCATCATCCTTCCCCCGCAAGAGGATAGCGTTAGCGTCACTAGCGCGCAGATAATCAATACATTTTTTCTCATGCGCACAAAGATATTATTAGTTATCAAAAAAGAAGGGTTATTAACAGGTTCTTGTAACGCTTTTTTTACGAACAACTTGGCCTCTTTGCGTTTGCCTATTGATTATTAAGAACTTATAAAAGAATTGGCGGAGCGGTTTGTAACGCTTTTTCACGAAGGTTTACCAAAGTCGTCTGTAAATCGGGTCTTATTCAGGCGGCGAATCAAGAGTATCAACCCCCATTTATACTAATTTTAGGCTGGTATGGAAGTGGTTGATTACTAGGTTATAACGCAATCAGATGGTACTGAAATCAGCACCATCTGATCACATAAAGTCTTTATATTCAAACACTTCCGTATCAGCCTAAATCATTCTCTAAAGAGACGCGGGGCGCGGACAATTATTTCCTGAAGACGAACAGTCCGCAGAGGGCGAGCAGAAGCAGGGCGAAGATGGCGGCTGAGGCGAAAAGGGAGATTCTGGCCCCGACTTTATAGGAACGGGGGTCCATCCTCATCGTGATCTCATGATTGCCGGCTGGGACGATCGCGCCCCTGAGGATCCAGTCGGCCCTGAATAAATCCAGCCTTGTGCCGTCCTCAAGGCTTGCCCTCCAGCCGAAAGGATAGTAGATCTCGCTGAATATGGCGGCCCTTGGTTTTGAGGCTTTATAGCTGAATCTCAACTCGTTGGGAGCATAGGAGGTCATGACGATCCAATCATCTTCCCCCGCTGCCGGTGGCACGAAAACATCCTTGAAATCAGGTCCCAGGACAGCCGTCCCGCTTAGGTCGGTCTTCCCGAGAAGATCAATCTCCTCGTCGGGGTTGTCAGCCGTCACGGAGCTCCTGACAAACCATGCGTTGCCCATCGCCTGGGGGTTGAGGATGGGCGGCCAGTCGGCGTCCGCTATGAAATACTTGGTGTTCAACATTGCCAGCGCCGGAACAGGGGCGAGGTTTTTGTTGAACTGCTCCACTGTCTCATATTCCTGGATCGTCTTCCGGACAATGTTCAGCTCGTCCTTCAGGCGCTTCTCGATCAGGTCCTGGTAGCGGCCGAGCTTGGCGGCGCTGTAGCCGCCTATGCTCTTGTGATAGAAACTCGTCCTGGAGTCGTTGAACGCGTCCACGGTCAGGTCCGCCACCCTGAAAGACGGGCTCTCGTCCTCAAGGATCATCTTGTCCACCTCCCTCTCGGACCAGTTTCCGCTGAAGTCGTTCCACTTTGTGAAATGGCTGGAATTCAGATATCTCCTTCCTGTCCCGAAGAAGTTGACCGTCACCAGGAGACAGACAGCCGCGGCCGCAATGTTCCTTGAGCGGACAGGGTTTTTCTTCCTGAAGGACCAGACCAGGATCAGATAGGTCGCCGCGATCAACGCGAGCGACAGGAAAGCGTCGTTCCTGAGCAAAGTCTTTCTGTCCTGGATCAAAGCCTTGGCGTGGGCTTCTGACAGGGTGGGATCCACCGAGCCTTTGAAATCCCCCGCAAGACCGGGAATGACGCTGAAAATAAGGCAAATACCTCCGGTGATGGCGAAAGCGATAAGTCCTTTCTTAATGAAGGCCTTTTTGTCAACATCTCCTTTCAGAATCCTGTCCAACGCGATGAAAGCCAGCATCGGGACAACGAACTGGAGAATCACAAGGGCCATCGACACCGCCCTGAACTTATTGTAGAAAGGCACGTGGGCGTGGAAGAACCTTGTGAGAGGCATGATGTTGTTCCCGAGAGCCAGTCCTATCGAAAGGATGGCGGCCGCCAGCATCCACCACTTGTCCTTCCCTTCACAAACCAAGAGGCCTAAAACGAAAAGGAATATGCTGATGGCTCCGACGTACATCGGCCCGGCCGTTCCTGGCTGCGGGCCCCAGTAAAGCGGCTGCTCCTTGACAACCTGACTCTTATTCTTGACGTCCGATGCCTTGATCAGTTCCTCGGTCTTGGAGTTCCTGGGCAAAGCCCCCTTGGTCGCTCCTCCGTTGAAGTTGGGGATCATCAGGTTGGGAAGTTCCTCCCAGCCGTAGGAGAAGGCTGTTGAATAGTCGAGATCGAGACCCTCGGAAGATCCCCCCGAGAGTTCGGAGCCTCCCCTGGTCGTCTGGGAGGTGTATTCCCAGACAGGCACAAGGTCGCAGGCGCTTGTCGCGAAACCGGCACCGCCCGCCACCAGCAACATGCCCGAGGCGGCCAGGAACCTCCACCATAGTTTCGAGAGCCTCTCCTTCGAGAGGCAGATCCAGACGACCAGGCCTATCACATAAAGGGCCACGATCAAGCCGAGGTACCATGTGATCTGGACGTGGTTGGCCTTGACCTGGAAGGCCATGGCAAAGCCTGAAAGCACCGCTCCGAGCAAGGTCGCCGGAAGCCATCTCTTCCACCCAACCGCCTCACTGTCAAGCGCTTTCTTGTAGGTGAATATTATTCCCGCGAGCAGCCAGGGAGCGAAAGCAAGGGCCAGCATCTTGGTGTTGTGGCCAGACTGGATGATCTGCATGTTGTACGAGCAGAAGGTCACGGCCACAGCCCCTCCCAAGGCCAGGATAGGGCTGATTCCGAGAACCAACATGAGCAGGAAAGCCCCGAGAAGCGAGAGAATCAGGGTGCTGGCGGGGCGGAATTTTTTCTGGCTCAGGAACTCGAAAACGGGCTTCAGCCAGTCGTTCCGGGAGTTGCCGGTCATCATGATCGTGGGCATCCCGCTGAAGGCCGCACCGGTCCAGGCCGTCTTGTCGTCGGGATGGGCCCCGTTCCACTCAAGGGTCTCGTGGCTCATCCCGAGATACTTCTCGAAATCGACGGCTCCGACCATCTTCCCGTGGAAGGTCTGCTCAGGAACGAAGCCGAGGGCCAAAGCCGCGAGGATCACGACGCAGGCAAGATATATTAGAGATTTCTTTTTCATGGGAATATTCCTTTCAACACAAAGATATAAGAAATAGGCTGATTAATACTATATTTGTAACCTATAACGCGTTTTGGGAGGATAATGGATACTTTCAGAGAGGCATTTCAATCCATTCGGGAGGGTTTGCTCAGCGAAGAAGACAGGCGCTTGCTTGAACTGTCTTTCTCTTCCGGCATCGCCCAAGAGGATTTGGACGCGTTCCTTGAGTCATGGGACTTAGAGGCCGCCCCGATCCAAAGCGTGATGCTCCTGGCCTACCTCAAAAAAGTCCACCCGGAACTCGCTTTCCCCGAGAAGATTAACCCTCGCCTCAAGGGGGTTCTGACCTTCTGCCGTTTCCAGAATCTAAAGCTCTCCTCACATTTCCACAAGATCGCCGAGGAGCTAAGGAAAGACGGCGTCCCCTTCCTTCTTCTGAAGGGCGGCGCGATGAAAATCTATCGCCCGGACTTTCCCAGGTGGATGGCCGACATGGACATCCTGGTTCCGGAAGAACACTTCAACCAGGCCGTGGCCTCTGTCACCCGGCTCGGTTACGAGTCCTTCAAGTCGGCCCACAGCCACGACATGCGCCTTCCCGGAACAAAGGAGAACATAGTGGACATTCATCGTTTCCTCCACATGGAAACCGGCAAGGAACGCCTCCTGAACGACGATCTTTTCGACCGGGCCCGCAAGGTCCGGATGTTCTCTTCGGAGGGCCTTGTCCCCTGCCCGGAGGACATGGTGTTCATCTCCCTTGTGAACTTCTGGAATAACGTTTCTTACCGGACCAGCGCCGGAAGCGTGGTCAGCGCCTTCTTCGACATTAAGTACCTTGTGGACAGCACTCCGGGATTCGACTGGGACATGGTCCGTTCAGACGCTCTCAAGACCGGTTCCGCCAATGAGGTCTGTCTTTCAACCATCATTCTGGACTCTTTCGTTCCGGATGTCCTGCCCAAGGCGTTCATGGCCTTTGACGGCGACCTCAAGAGAACCGATCTGGTAGTGAAACGCGCCGCCTACAACCGCGACATCCTCTTTCCCCTGAGGGAGAAGATCGGTGATTTCAACATCCCGGCGACCATCAGGAGCGGCAGGAATCTTTGGGAATATCTTCTGCTTCGCGCCAGGTTTTTCTTCCTAAAAAGGATGAGACCATGATAGCCTCTCTCTCAGCCGGACACGCCGCCGCCACCGCGGCTCTCATAAGGGACAGGGCAGGAAAGACCGGTCCTGTCGCGGACGAGCTGTATCTGGATCTCGGAGGAATAAAAAGGGTGAGGGTTCTTTGCCACCATCCGGAGCTTAAAGAGATTATAATCAGGCATTTGGGGTTTTGTGTCGCCAGTGTGGAAGGAGGTTTCGACGCGGTGATCCACGCCTGGGAGGAGCCTCTTTACAATGATTTCCACAACGAGGTTCTCGGCCTTGGCCTGGAGAGGGGCGATGACCCTTATGTTCTCCTCGCCCGCAAGGAAGGAGGCTCTCTGGACATATTCGCCGAGTTCGAGTACGGCGCTGGAGTCCTCCGCGCGTGGGACGGCGATGACTATTATTTCGCCTTCGAGAGGATCGACGACGAGTCGCTCCTGAGGCCCGGCCACCTGTTTGTGAAGAGTCTCTACAAGATTCTCAACACACCCTCCTCAAGCCTTGTCCACGGGGCCTGCGTCGGCGTCGACGGAAAGGGTGCCCTCCTCTGCGCGAGGGGCGGCAGGGGCAAGTCCACCCTCGCTGTCTCCGCCATGCTTAAGGGCTTTGAATATGTCTCCGACGACTATCTTATTCTCGAGAGATCCGACCGAGGTTTGCTGGCCTCGCCGATGTATTCGGTAATCGCCCTTTCCCCAGGGATGCGGAGGCGGCTGTCGCCGGACATCGCCCCCGCCGCTTTCGTGGCCGACAACGCCAAGAAGGACAAACTCGTGCTGAACATCTCCGCCTGGTCAGACTCCGTCCGCCGCCGTTATCCTGTCCGGATCGGACTCTTCCCGGAGATAGCGGACGTCTCCGAGCCGGAGGTTATCCCTTGCTCCGCCGTCGAGAAAGGGAAGGCCATCACCCACATGGTCCACTCCACGATGACACAGATGCTGGATCAGGGCGACGCGGCTGCCGTTGTGAAACTTGTGAACATGTTGAACAGCTTGGATTTCTACAGGATACTCCTCTCCCCGGACATTCTCGGGAACGTCGAGTGCCTCAGGAACCTTTTGAAGAATATATAACAGAGATATGAGATATGTGCTAAACGAGGCGAGGATGTTCGCCGACATCTCTGACGGAATGGCAATCATAATCAATTCTGTCACAGGTATTTACTACGGAATGAACGGCTTCGGCACCAGCGTGTTCGAGAACCTTCTCGCCGGTTCTTCCAAGGAGGATGTGGCCGCCGCGGCCAAGGCTATTCCCGGCGCCCCCGCCGAGATCGAGGCCAACCTCGACGCCTTCCTCAAAACCATCGAGGATTTCGGGATAGTATTGACCACCCCCGAGGAGACGTCCCGCCCGGCCGTCCTGAACGTCAGGGACGCGAAGGCCGACTCCTTCGTCCCCGAATGCAACGAGTACAAGGATGTCCAGGAACTCCTGTTCGCCGACCCCATCCATGAGGTGGACGCCGAGCAGGGTTGGAAACCCGAATAGAGTCCGGATGCCAGCTATTTCCGTAATAGTCCCGGTCTACAACACCGAGGCCTTCCTTGAGAAGACTGTCGGCAGCCTCACCGCGCAGACTTTCAAGGACATAGAGATCCTGTGCGTCAACGACGGCTCGACCGACGGCTCCCTGGACGTCCTGAGGCGCCTCTCCGAGGCCGACAACCGAGTCAAGATCATCAATCTTGACAGGAACAGCGGGGTCTCCGTGGCCCGCAACACGGGGATAGAGAAGGCGAAGGGAGAGTACATCTATTTCCTTGATTCCGACGACTGGATCGACCCGGACTACCTTGAGGCGATGTATGCCCATGCCGTCGAGACCGGCCTTGACGTCATCGTGAACGCCAATTACATCAAGGAATATGACGACCCCTCCGCCAACAGGAAGAGCGGCACCTTCGGCTTCATCAACAGCGACGCCGGCTTCTATCCCCCAGTCATCCTCCAGAGCTACTACCCTCCTGTCATCTGGACCTGTCTCTACAGGCGGAAGTTCTTGATAGATAATAATATTCGTTATCCGATCGTGAAGGGCGGAGCCGAGGATATCTATTTCACTGGCCTGGCATATATGCTCGTTCCTGAGGTCTTCGTGTTCCGGGGACCCTTCCACCACTACCTCCAACGAGCGAATTCTCTCTTCCACCAGAACTCCAACGGGATCTACTATCTCGAGAGTTTCAGCATCCTTTACGACGAGTTGAAAGCCAGGAACATCCCGCTGGACGGAGTGAAACTGTTCTATGCAGGGCCGATCATATTCGACGCCCGGGAGAAGTTCGATCTCACCAGGGAGTTCCTGCTGAAAATAGCTCCCGCCGTGATGGCCGACAAGAAGATGTACACCGGCCATGACCTTATGCTCATCGACGTGGTGACCTCCTGCCCGGACTACGAGACCTATCTCTCAAGGCACAATCCGAACATCTCCATCGAGTTCGTCAGGAACAGCATCAGGGCCAGAAGACAACAGACCAATGAATAAACCCATATCCATAATCATTCCCGTCAAGAACGGGTCGAATTATCTCGGTGAGGCACTTGGCTCGATCGAGAGGCAGGGAATGGATGTCGAGGTCATCGTGGTGGATGACGGCTCCACCGACGGTACCGTCCAGATCGCCAAGGATCATGGCTGCAAGGTGGTCTCCCATCCCGTCTCAAGGGGCCAGGTCGCGGCGAAGAACACCGGATTGCGCTATGCCACAGGAGATTACGTGATGTTCCTGGATCATGACGATTTGATTCGGGAGGGTTCTCTCCGGGTTCTACTCGACGCTCTTGAGTCCGAGCCTGGGGTCGCCGCGGTCGAGGCCATGGTCAAGGATTTCCTGTCCCCGGAGGTTGAGTCCACCAATGTCGCCCTGAAACCTGAGCCGTTCTATGGCCTTTTCACAGGCGCCATCCTGATCCGAAAGTCGGCCTTTGACGTGACAGGCCCGTTCAGCGAGAACGTGCACACAGGGGAGATAATGGAATGGTTTTCCAAGATGGAGAGAAACGGCCTCGTCGTCAAGAAGATCGACCTGGTCTCCGCCGACCGGCGAATCCACAGGACCAATTTCGGCCAGACCAACCGGGCGACAGAGATGAAGAACTACGCCGCCGTCCTCCGCAACCTTCTTAAATCAAGGTCCGGAAATAGTCAATAGTCTCCTTAAGTCCTTCTTCCAGAGACACTTTCGGCTCCCAACCCAGTTTATTCCTGGCCAGGGTTATGTCCGGCCTTCGTGTCTTGGGGTCGTCCTCCGGAAGCGGAAGGAACTCAACGTGGCTTTTGGAACCTGTCATCTCGATAATCTTCTCCGCCAGCTCAAGGATAGTGAACTCTCCGGGGTTCCCGATATTCACGGGACCTGTGAAGTCATCGCCGGAGGCCATCATCTTGACCATCCCGTCGACAAGGTCGCTGATGTACTGGAACGACCTGGTCTGGGACCCGTCCCCATAGATAGTGATGGGCTCGTCCTTCAGGGCTTGCATGATGAGATTGGAGACTACTCTCCCGTCGTTTTTGGCCATTCTGGGGCCGTAGGTGTTGAATATCCTGATAACCTTTATCCGGACGTTGTGTTGCCTGTGGTAGTCGAAAAACAGGGCCTCCGCGCAACGTTTTCCCTCGTCGTAGCAGGAACGGATCCCGATAGGGTTGACATGGCCCCAATAAGGTTCCGGCTGCGGATGGACAGTCGGGTCTCCGTAGACCTCGCTTGTGGACGCCTGAAGAATCTTGCATTTCGTGCGCCTCGCAAGGCCCAGCATGTAGTAGGCCCCGAAGAAGCTGGTTTTGGTCGTCTGGATCGGATCCAATTGATAATGAATAGGTGAGGCCGGGCAAGCCAGGTTGTAGATCTCGTCGATCTCCGCCCAGTAGGGCTGGCAGATGTCGTGCCTGACGATCTCGAAATTAGGCTTCCCGAGAAGGTGCCAGACATTCTCTTTGCGCCCGGTGTAGAAGTTGTCCAGACAGATCACATCATTGCCGTCGTTCACAAGCCTCTCGCAAAGATGAGAGCCGATGAAGCCGGCGCCTCCCGTCACTAAGATCCTTTTCATCTTATTCTATATTAATAAATTACCACAGGAAGTTGTTGAAAGGATACCTTCCCGCGTGGATTTCGGCGACCATCTTGTAAAGGTCGCCCCGTAGTTTGTCAATATTTGTTTTGTTGATGGCTGACATGAATATGCAAGGAGTCTTCTCCTGGGCTATCCAAGTGTTTTTCAGCTCGTCGAGAGTGAGGTTCCCCCGCCCCTTCGGGGTCAGCGAGAACTCGTCATACTCCTCATATTCGTAAGCGTCTATCTTGTTGAATATCACATAGACAGGCTTGTTGGCCGCGCCTATGTCACGCAGGGTTTTCTCGACAACCTCCATCTGCTCCTCGAAGCCTGGATGGGAGATGTCCACCACATGGAGCAGGATGTCCGCCTCCCTCACCTCGTCCAGAGTGCTCTTGAAAGCCTCCACAAGCTGGGTTGGAAGTTTCCTTATGAATCCGACCGTGTCGCTCAGGAGGAAGGGTACATTCTCTATCACCACCTTCCTGACAGTCGTGTCGAGGGTGGCGAAGAGTTTGTTCTCCGCGAAAACGTCCGATTTGGCCAGAAGGTTCATTATCGTGCTTTTGCCCACGTTGGTGTAGCCGACCAGCGACAGCCGGACCATCGACCCCCTGTTGCTCCTCTGGGTCGCCATCTGGCGGTCGACTTTCTTGAGCTGTTCCTTGAGTTTGGAAATCCTTTCCTTGACAATTCGCCGGTCGACCTCTATCTGGGTCTCACCCATACCGCCTCGGGTTCCCATGCCTCCTCTCTGCCTCTCGAGGTGGGTCCACATGCCGGCCAGACGGGGCAGCATGTAGTTGTACCTGGCCAGCTCGACCTGCATCTTGGCGTAGGAGGTTTTGGCCCTCTGGGCGAAGATCTCAAGGATCAGGCTGGTCCTGTCTATGACCGCTCCGGTCTTGATTACCTTCTCGATGTTTCGCTGCTGCATCCCGGTCAGCTCATCGTCGAAGATGACGTAGCTGATCTCGTTATCTTCACAATAATCAGCGATTTCCTGAAGTTTCCCGCTTCTTATGTAGGTCGATTTCTCGGGTTTGTCGAGCCTTTGGACGAACTTTCTGTCGCCCGTTGCCCCCGCTGTCTCGGCTAGAAACTCGAGCTCGTCAAGGTATTCCATCACCTTGCGCTCGTCATCTTCCTGGCGGATGATCCCTACGAAAACCGCTTTCTGGATGATATCCTCGGTGTTCATTCTCTCTTTATTAAAAAAGGCCATCCGGTTGGGGACGGCCTTTTTTGCTTTCTTGTCCGTTATTAGCGAAGCTGGAAGATCACGGGGAAGGTGTAGGTCACCTTGACGGCGCGGTCACGCTGCTTGCCGGGCTTCCACTTCGGGGAGCTCTGGACGACACGGACAGCCTCCTTGTCAAGCGAGGAATCAACTCCGCGGAGAACCTTGACGTTGGTCACGGAACCGTCCTTCTCAACAGTGAACTGGAGAGTGACACGGCCCTGGACACCGTTCTCCTTGGCGATCTCGGGATAGACAAGCTTGGAGTTAACCCACTTCGAGAACTCATTGGCGTCTCCGCCGTTGAAAGAAGGTTTCTCCTCCACGAGCTGGAACGGAATGGCCTCTTCCTCAACGACTTCCTCCTTGACTTCCTCGACGTAGTCCATGATCTCGACACCCAGGTTGGCGTCATCCTCAAGGCTCATGAAGTTGTCTTCAACCTTGATGTCGTCCTCGACGATGTCGATCTGGTCGGACAGAACAGGGATCTGGGGGGCCTCAGGCGGCGGGGGAGGAGTCTCCTGGGTGATAGGGACCATGTCCTCTACCTCGACAACCTCGTCTCCCGTGTCGAACATCTGGACGGTCTTCTCTTTTGTCCCGTATGAGAAAGCGCCCCACACGAGAAGAAGAGCGATCACGAGTCCGATCTCTGTGAAGAGAAGTCTCCTGTTCTCAAGATTGGCTTTTTCGGTTTTCTTCTGTTCCATATTATTAACGTTTAATCATCCCTACACTAGGCCTCCAAAGTTAGAAATAATAATTTTCATTTCAAATTTTTTGAATTAATAGTTGTAGATTTGCGCTAACTTTTGCAAACATCGTGCTATGATAAGGTATTTTAACGAGGGTGTACAGTTCACGTTGAAGGACAAGTTGGCCAATAACCGTTGGCTGAAGCTTGTAGCCGGCAGCGAGGTCCGCTCGATCGGAGACATCAACATCATCTTCTGCTCGGACAATTACATTCTCGACGTGAACCTTCGTTACCTGGGTCACGACTACTTCACCGACATCATCACCTTCGACTATTGCGAGGGCAAGAAACTTTCCGGCGACCTGTTCATAAGCGTGGACAGCGTCAGGGAGAACGCCATTGAATATGGGGTCGAGTTCGAGGAGGAGATCCACAGGGTCATGGTCCACGGGCTGCTCCATTTGATCGGCTACGACGACCATACTCCGGAGGACGAGCGGCTCATCCATGATAAGGAGGACTATTATCTTAAATTAAGGAATATAGCCTGACCCTATGGAAAGCCGTTATGACATAATTGTCGTCGGCGGGGGTCACGCCGGTTGCGAGGCGGCTGTCGCCGCGGCGAACCTCGGGTGTTCCGTCCTGCTCCTGAACGCCGACCTTCGGAGCTTCGGGAGAATGTCTTGCAACCCGGCGGTCGGCGGAATAGCCAAAGGACAAATCGTCCGCGAGGTCGACGCGCTCGGCGGAATGATGGGACTGGTCACAGACGCCACGACCCTCCAATTCCGGATGCTGAACCGTTCGAAGGGTCCGGCGATGTGGAGCCCGAGGGCGCAGTGCGACAAACAGGCCTTTTCCTCGTGCTGGCGTACAATTCTCGAAACTCATTGTAAATTAAACATTTACGCCGATTTTGCGGATTTTTTCCTCTTTGAGAATTCAAAAATCGCCGGAGTTCGTACAACCACCGGGGCGATTTTCAAATCTCAAGCGGTTATCTTGACCGCCGGAACCTTCCTTGGAGGGAAACTTTTCATTGGGAGGACTTCTTTCGAGGGAGGAAGGATCGGAGAGCTGGCGTCGCATGGTCTGACCGAGCAGCTCGTCTCTCTCGGGATCCGGACGGGAAGGATGAAGACAGGGACTCCTCCCAGGATCGACATCTCCTCTGTCGACACCTCGAGGCTCACCCTTCAGCTTGGCGACCCGGAGCCGGAGAGGTTCTCCTATCTCGATGTTCCCTCTTCGGTTCAGGGGGGATCTCCCCAGATGCCTTGTTACATCCTTCACACGAATTCGAAAGTTCACGACATCTTGCGGGAAGGTTTCAAGGACTCTCCCCTGCTGAACGGGCTGATCACCGGCAAAGGCCCGAGGTACTGTCCGAGCATCGAGGACAAGCTTCGGGTTTTCCCTGACAACGACTCGCACCAGCTGTTCCTTGAGCCGGAGGGGCGGGACACTAATGAGTACTATCTCCAGGGATTCTCCTCCTCGCTTCCTCTTCAGACCCAGCTCGACGCTCTCCACGCGATCGAGGGCTTAGAGTCAGTTAGAATATTCAAACCCGCCTACGCTGTCGAATATGACTATTTCGACCCTACTCAGTTGAAGGCGACTCTTGAGCTTAAGGATGTCGAGAATCTTTATTTCGCGGGCCAGGTCAATGGCACCACGGGCTACGAGGAGGCGGCGGCGCAAGGCATCATGGCGGGGATAAACGCGGCTTTGAAAGTTCAGGGAAAGGATCCTTTTATATTAAATAGGGACGAGTCTTACATCGGGGTTTTGATTGATGATTTGATCACCAAGGGTGTGGACGAGCCGTACAGGATGTTCACTTCACGGGCGGAGTACAGGATCCTTTTGAGGCAGGATAATGCGGATTTCCGACTGACTGAAAAGTCGTTCAATTTGGGCCTGGCTTCAGAAAAGCGTTACACGATAATGGACTCCAAGCGCTCCCAGGCGGGGATTCTGAAAGAAAAGTGTTACAACACCAAGTTACGGCACGAGGTGGTCAACCCCTATCTTGAGTCTTGCGGATCGACTCCATTGACGGACTCAAAGAGGGTTTTTGAGTTGGCTTCTCGACCGGAAGTGAAGCTTTCTGAATTGTTGAAATTTGTTCCACGTGGAACAAATTTCTCGAAAGAGATTGTGGAATCGGTGGAAATCGAGTTGAAATATAAAGGCTATATCGATCGTGAGAGAGCTGTCGCGGAGAAGATCTCCCGCCTTGAGAATTTAAAGATTCCAGAGGGTTTTGATTTCGACAGCATAACCGGCCTCTCGATAGAATGTCGCCAGAAATTCAACCGCTATCAGCCCCGCACCATCGCCCAGGCCTCCCGCATTTCCGGCGTCTCCCCTTCCGACATCTCCATCCTCCTCGTCTACTTCGGCCGCTAAGGTCACATCATTCGGAGGGCGGACTTGATGATCTGCTCGACTTTGGCGTTGGGGTTGGCTTTGAGAATGGTCTGGATGGCTTTGTTGACGGCAGGTTTGGCGAAGCCGAGCATGACGAGGGCGCGGGACGCCTCTTCCACAATCTCGTTTCTTGCTGATCCCCCGAACAGCTCTGAAGAATCAGCCCCCTCGCCCTTGACAACCTTGTCTTTGAGCTCGATGATGAGCCTCTGGGCGCTCTTCACCCCTATTCCCTTGACGCTCTTGATCCGGGCCACATCCTCGGACAGAATCGCCTGCCGGATCTCCTCTGAGGACAGCGAGGACAGCATCATTCTGGCTGAGGCGACACCTATTCCGGAGACACTGATAAGAAGCTCGAAAAGCTCCCTCTCGTCTTTCGTCGCGAAGCCGAAATATTCCTCCACCTCCTCGCGGAGATAGTGGAAGATGTAGACCTTGGCCTCCTTTTTCTCCTGAAGAGCCTGATAGGTTTGCAAAGATATCAAGATGCTGTAGCCGATGCCCCCGCACTCCAGGGTCAACTCTGCGGGCGACAGCTCGACAATGGTTCCTTTGATGTAGTCGATCATATGCTCGGAATTCTGTTCAAAGATACGAAATCATTAATGATTTTGTTAATTTTGTAAGTTAAGACAGTAAAAATCCAGATGAGAATCCAGGATATCAGAAATATGTTTCCTGCCCTGACGGCTAGCGTCTACGGCAAGCCCCTGGTGTACTTCGACAACGCCGCCACGAGCCAGAGGCTGGACAGCGTCGTCAGAAAGATGGAGGATCTGGCCTTTTGGAAAAACGCTAACATCCACCGGGCCGTCCACAGCCTTGCCTCCGCCGCCACCGAGGAATACGAGAGCGCCCGAGACGCCGTCCGGGAATATATCAACGCCGCCTCCAGGGAAGAGATTGTGTTCACCTCCGGCACGACCGACTCCATAAACCTTGTCGCCTTTTCCTTCGGAGAGAGCTTTGTGAAAGAGGGCGACGAGATCGTCGTCACAGAGGAAGAGCACCACTCCAACATTGTCCCGTGGCAGATGCTCTGCCAGAGAAAGGGAGCTGTCCTGAAAGTCCTTGAGGTGGATGACCAGGGCCATCTGAAGACAGAAGACCTCCGCTCTCTAGTCACCGGGAAGACAAAACTCGTCGCGGTCACCCACATCTCCAATGTCCTGGGGATTATTAACCCTGTTAAAGAGATTGTAAACATTTGTCACTCAATGGGTTGTCCAGTCTTGGTCGACGGAGCCCAGGGAATAGTCCACGAGAGTGTTGATGTCCAGGATCTCGGCTGCGATTTCTACGCGTTCTCTGGCCATAAGATCTACGCCGCGACCGGAACCGGAGTCTTGTACGGGAAAAAGGAGTGGCTGGACAAGATGGTTCCTTATCAAGGCGGAGGGGAAATGATCTCAACGGTACGTTTCTCCGGAACCACCTATGCTCCTCTTCCGGGCAAATTCGAGGCAGGGACAAGGAATATTAATTCAATCCCTACTTTGAAGCCTGCTATGGATTTTCTGAAATTGTTGAGAGACAAGGAATTACAAAAAGAGACAGCCGCCGTGAGGGACTTCTTGCTCCAGGCTCTTCTGTCTCACGAAAGAGTGAGGTTGTATGGGGTTCCACGTGGAACAGAGGCAAAGATTCCCCTATTCTCGTTCACCGTGGATGGCGCCCATCATGAGGATCTCGCCCTGATTCTCGATAAGATGGGAATAGCCGTCCGTTCCGGCCAGATGTGCGCCGAACCGCTGATGGACCGTTACGGCGTGACGGGCATGGTCCGGGTCTCTCTTGCCCCCTACAACACCATGGAAGAGGCTGAAAAGTTTGTGGGATCGCTGGATAAGGCTATCTCAATGTTGATTTAAACAATTTGATAATGAGCACGTTGGAAGAAGCGAAAAAGGCTGTTGTCGAAGAGTTCTCCATGTACGATGAGTGGCTCGACAAGTACGAGTATCTCATCGATCTCGGAAAAAACCTCGAGCCATATCCTGAAGAGGAAAAGACCGAGGACAAGCTGATCAAAGGCTGTCAGTCAAGAGTCTGGCTGGATTCCAGGTTCGAGGACGGGAAGATTTATTTCAAGGCGGACAGCGACGCCATAATCACCAAAGGGATCATTTCCCTCCTGATCTGGGTTTATTCCGGACGAGAGCCGAAAGAGATCGCCGAGGACGATTTCGGTTTCATCAGCGAGATCGGCCTCAAGGAGAACCTTTCCCCCACCAGGGCCAACGGTCTTGTCTCCATGATAGAGAGAATAAAGGAATTGGCTAAAGAGAAGGCCGCCACTCTGGATGACAATGTCCTGACCGCCGAGGACGCCAAGGCTCTAGCGCCGTTGTACGACAACGTTGTGCTGGCCCTGAAACAGGTCTATGACCCGGAGATCCCGGTCAACATCTACGACCTCGGACTCATTTACGAATTGATTATCAACAAGAGACACGAGACGTACATAAAGATGACCTTCACGGCCCCGACATGCCCGATGGCGGACGAGGTGCTCGCCGACGTCAAGAAAAGCGTGTCCGATGTGCCAGGGATCAAGGCCTGCGAGGTCGAATTGACCTTCGACCCGCCTTGGGACCAGTCCATGCTATCCGAAGAGGCCCGAATAGACCTTGGAATGGACTGAAAAAGAATGATTAACATAAAACAATAACCGCCATGAAAGTAAGATTTATTTTGCTAGCCCTGCTCGCGGCCCTGGCCCTCGGATGCCGGAGTGAGAGACAGCGGGCCGGAGAGTCCGATGTCATCAACTTGATCATGGAGACCGACATAGGCAACGATGTCGATGACGCCCTCGCTATGGATTTGCTCTACAAATATGTCGACGCGGGCAAGATCAACCTTCTCGGAGTCTGTATCAACAAGGAAGGCTCCGCCCCCGGAGAGTTCGTGGACATCCTCAACACCTGGTACGGACACCCGGATATTCCTATCGGGATAATCAGGGAAGGAGCGGATTGCGAGACCGACGCCATCAACTACGCCAAGGCTGTCGTGATGATGAGGGACGAGGCCGGCGAACCCGCCTTCTCCAGAACTCTCAAAGGCTATGACGACCTTCCCGAGGCACCGGTCCTCTATCGGAAACTCCTTTCGGAAGCCGCTGACAATTCGGTGGTTATAGCCTCCGTCGGTTTCTCCACAAACCTGATAAGGTTGCTGGAGACCGGCGCTGACGAATATTCAAAACTGGACGGGAAAGCCCTTGTCGCGAAGAAGGTCAAACTGCTTGTCACCATGGCCGGCGATTTCGAGAACCCGGATGTCCATGAGTACAATGTCGTCAAGGACGTGCCTGCCGCCAAGGTGATATTCGGCGAGTGGCCGACCCCTGTCGTTACCTCCCCTTTCGAGCTTGGACGCCAGATTAAATACCCCGCCACAAGCATTGAGAACGACTTCGGATGGGCCGGTCTCCATCCCGTGGTTGAGGCTTACAAAGCCTACATGCCCATGCCTTACGACCGCGACACCTGGGATCCCACAGCCGTTCTTTACGCCGTGGAGGGAGGCTCCTGGTTCAATGTCTCCGAGCCCGGACTTATCACAGTCTCCG
Organism: Bacteroidales bacterium; assembly: GCA_017429765.1. Taxonomy (GTDB): domain Bacteria; phylum Bacteroidota; class Bacteroidia; order Bacteroidales; family UBA932; genus Cryptobacteroides. The sequence continues at coordinate 21,550 of JAFROJ010000047.1, forward strand.
ACGAGGGCTCGACTTTCTTCACCCCCGATCCAGCCGGGACAAGGAAATACCTGTCAGTCGATCCCGCCCAGGCCGAGGCCATAAAGGCCCACTTCATCGAGGTCATCACATCCGCCCCGGCCAACAGGAAATAATTGATTGTCAGCCATGAATAGCAAAATACTTGTTATCGGGAGCACCAACACGGACATGACCGCGTTCTGCGTCAGGATGCCGGCTCCCGGAGAGACCGTACTCGGGAACGATTTCGTCATGGGGCCGGGCGGCAAAGGCGCCAACCAGGCCGTTGCCGCCAAGCGTCTCGGTGGAGACGTGAGATTCGTGTGCAAGGTCGGGGGGGATATATTCGGAGAGAACACGATCCGCCATTTCAAGGAGGAGGGATTGGACACCTCCGGTGTCATGGTCTCCAAAAAGCCGTCCGGAGTGGCCCTGATCACTGTGGACGAGAGCGCCGAGAACAGCATTGTCGTGGCCTCCGGGGCAAACAACGACTACACGGAGGAGGACATCCGCTCGATCAAGGGCTTCATCGACGAGTGCGACATTCTCCTGATGCAGTTGGAGATTCCGGTCCCCGCTGTTCTGGAGGCCGCCCGGATAGGCCATGAGGCCGGAAAGACAGTGGTCCTGAACCCCGCCCCGGCCATCGACCTGCCGGAAGAGATATTCAAGCACATCTCCTTGTTCATCCCCAACGAGAACGAGCTGGAGAAATATTCCGGAGTGAAGGTCACCGGCTCCGAGTCCGCCGCCAAGGCCGCTAAAGCCTTGATGGACAAGGGCGTGGGTGACATCATCGTCACAATGGGAAGCAAGGGCTCGCTGATTTGCCAGGGCGAGGAGACCTCTTTCGTCTCCGCCAGGAAAGTCGAGGCGGTCGACACGACGGGGGCGGGAGACTGCTATTGCGGAGCGCTCTGCGTGGCCCTTTCCGAGGGCTTGGGCCTTAAGGCGGCGGCGGAGTTCGCCACCAAGGCCGCGGCCGTGTCCGTCCAGCGTCCCGGCGCCCAGAACGCCATGCCTTTCAGGAACGAGATCGTTTAGAATAAGAAGCTTCGAGTCATGAATAAGAGAATCGCCGTTGCCCTGTTTCTGGCCCTATGTCCGATGATCGTTCTCGGACAGGAGGACAAGGCCGGGAGGATCCGTGAATATCTTTCCGGCACCTATCCCGCCAAGGTCGTGAACGTCAAAGTCACCGGCAAGAGGGTGATAATCAAGGGTCGGAAGCCCTCCGGCAAAGGCTTCTGCCTTGCCGAGATAACCCCTTGGGAGGACATTGACGCCAAGGGGCTTGGAGACGAGCTTATCCCTTTACGTCTCAACAGGTTCCGCAGAAGCGTGCCGAGAAAAGTCCAGCGGGAGGGCATCGTCTATGACCGCTCTTTGTCCCGCTGGGCGGTCGTCAGGATGTCGGAGGAAGGGGTTCCGGAGCTGGGTTCCCACGCCCGCTACGCCGACGTCGTCCGTCCTGTCCGGAAAGCTGTCCCGACGCCGCTGACCGGCAAGAAGGGAATGGGCGGCTACAGGTTGAACCGTTTCGCCGCCGACCTGGACACCATGGACATCCGCTCGGTCACGGTCAATATTAATTTGAACTCCCTGATTTACTCCTCGGAGCGTCCCGGGACGTTCGCCAGGGAATACGGCGGAATCACCTATTGGTTCGACTCCACGAAGGTGGAAACCCTCGACAAGGTCTTGACATATTGCTCTTCAAGAGGTGTCGTCACATCGGCCATCACCCTGATCGGGCTCAATAGCGCCGATCCCGAGCTGACCCCTGTTTTCCGTCACCCGGATTGCGACGGAGGCTTCTTCTCCATGCCCAACATGACGACGGCGGAGGGCTTCAACGCCTACGCCGCTGTCCTGGATTTCCTGGCGGACAGGTACTCCACAGGCGAGCATGGCCGGATTAACCATTGGATCATCCACAACGAGGTCGATTATGGCATCGGCTGGACTAATATGGGAAAGCAGCCGTATGAGCTGTACATGGACGCCTACGAGAAATCCATGCGCCTCAACTACAACATCGCCCGCCTCTACGACCAGAACTCCTGGGTTCTCGGGTCTTATACCCACAACTGGACAGTCGGCGAGGACGAGAACGGCTTCCTCGTGAAGGAGATGCTGGAGGATCATGTCCGTTACGGCAATCTCGAGGGGGATTTCCTCTGGGGAGTGGCCCAGCATCCTTACCCGCAGGATCTCAACGAGCCGGTGTTCTGGGAACGCGACACCCAAACAACCTGGTCGATGGATTCCAAGTACTTGACTTTCAAGAATCTGGAGGTGATTGACGAGTGGATCCGCGACCCTGGTCATTTCTACAAGGGGAAGACAAAGCGCCTGCTGTTCCTCTCAGAGAACGGGACCAATTCCAGAAGTTATTCGGAGGAGGATCTCGCCAACCAGGCCGCCGGAGCTTGCTGGGCCTGGAAGAAGATAAAGGCCCTGCCCGGAATCGACGCCGTGCAATGGCACGCCTGGATCGACAACCGCGGTGAGTTCGGCCTGAGGATAGGCCTGCGCCGTTATCCCGACGACGAGACGGAGCCTGGAGGGGTGAAACCCGCCTGGGAAGTCTGGCGGGCTGCCGGCACCGACAAGGAAGACGAGGTCTTCGCCCCTTACCTTAAAGTCATTGGAATAAATGACTGGTCTGAGATATTCCATCCTGTTGAATAAATCTAAATATATGAAAACCAAAATATTAACCCGATTATTGGCGGTCATCTCCGCCGCCGTCCTGACGATTCCGTCCTCCTCCGCCGCTGGCATAATCCTCACTAGCGACCAGCAGCTACGTGACCTTCAGGATCCTGACAAGAGGATTGACATGTCCACAGGCTACACTCCTGTGCACAAGACTCTCAGGGAGGTTTGCGAGGAAGGGAAGAGGCGCGGCGACAAGACTCTGACCATAGCTTTCGACGAGTTTTTCCGCCAGTACCGCCCCCAGGCCGGCACCGACAGGAAACTCACCCCTGACATGGACGAGTATGTCGAGATGATAGGCCACATCGGGGACTTCGCCAAAAAGTACGGCATGGGCCTCTGCCTGTCCCTCATGAGCCCGCTTGAGCTCGGACCGGCTTTCAAGAATTACACCGGCGGGGACGCCGGCCGCTGGCTGAGCTATGAGGTTGGCTTCCGCAACCCCGGGACCGGCGCTTTCAGCCTGGACATCTGGCAGCAGCTCACATGGACAAACAATAAGGGGAAGATTCATCTGCAAAGGAAGGGAGTGAAGGCTTACGCGTTCAAACAGAAGGCGTTGGCAGGCTCTCACTTCATCGCCGTGAATCCGGACGACATAGTCGAGATCCAGGATATCGGAGTCGACGAGGGAGACATCGTCGAGGGAGGCGGGAACGGTGACTACGGCATCAAGAACTCCCCCGAGGACATGATATTCCCGGTACAGCGCCTGAGGGTCTATTCCAAAGGCGGCCAGAAAGAGCTTGAGGGAATGGACAGGGTTATGGTTCTTGTTGAATATGAGACACCCGAGATGGACTATTTCAGCCCGAAGGCGGAGCAGTTCCTAAAGGATCTCCTTGACAAATACAAAAAGCGGGGTATAGTTCTCAACGAGTTCTATTCGGACGAGATGCACATCCAGCAGGACTGGATCTATTTCTCCCACCAGGAGAACGGCCAGCTTAATTTCCGCTATCTTACCGATTCGTTCTCAAAGAGTTACAAGGAAAGGTTCGGTCAGGCCCTGGACGACAAGTACATGCTCTATTTCGCCTACGCCGCCCCGTATTTCGATAACACGGTGGACGCCGTCCGCAATGTGCAGTATGTGCTGGGGGACAAACCGGAGGATATCCACAGGACATTCCTTCTCCGCGACCGCTACTACAAGATGCTGAACTGGGATGTGGTCGACCTGTTCAAGAACGGCAAGGCCTATGCTGAGGGTCTCTATGGCCACGAGTTCCGCACGGGGGCCCACGCCTCCTGGGCGGAGAGCCCCACCATCGACCATTGGGACACCGAGAAGCTCCATGAGAACGCCTACAAGTACGAGTACACCTCGAACTACGTCTGGGGCAACACCGTGCATCAGGCATCGGCCGCGTGCTACGACTATTTCAAATGGGGAGAGTACCTTGAGCCCACGGGGAATGACTTCGCCGAGTGTGGCTGGGGCGACCGAGATTACTACGGGGCCGCCATGGGCACCTCGATCGGAGTGATCAACCGTTTCCCGAACGCCTATGCAGCCGCCTGGGGTTTCCCGGCCGACGCCAACGCGTGGAAAAACACCCTTAACGAGGCCTACGGGGCCTCCCCCGGGGCCCAGATGTCGCTGTTGACCGACAGGCTCCACCGCGATGTCGAGGTGCTGCTCATCTATCCGATGAACCTGGTGGCTGTCGAGGAGCGTTTCGGAAGCTGGATGACCCAGTACGGCTATTCCAACTACTTGACTTCCGAGAAGTTGGTGGAGATGGGTTCGGTGAGTGACGACGGGACTATGAAGGTGGCCGCCAAGGAATACGGCACCGTCGCCGTGATGTTCGAGCCGCTTCCCTCGAAGGGACTTCTTGACCTTTTGGCGGAGTTCGCCTCCAAGGGTGGGAAGGTGCTCTGGTTCAGCGCTCCCCCGCTGATCGACGGGGAAGGAAAGGATTGCCGCGACCAGTGGAGCGATCTTTTCGGCGTGAGATATGACTTTGACGTCTTCATGGGCGAGATGGCCTCTGGCAAGATGGTCGAGTTCAAGATGCCCGGCGTGTCCAACCAGGTGATTCTCACCGATTTCCTTGTGGACAGGATCTATCCCGTGACCGCTGCTGAGGGGGTCAAGGCTGTCGCCGAGGTGGACAATCAGATTGTCGGTACTCATAAGAAAACCGGCAAGGGCGACGCCTGGTATTTCGGTTTCCGTCCCCGGGACGACCAGAGCGCCAGTCTCGGCTACGAGACCCGTACTCTGTTCGAGATCCTGACCTCGGTCGGGGCCTATCCTTCCTCCGGGAAATTCGATGTCAACGACAACCCTGTGGTGGTTTCCAGGACTACTGATTATTTCGCAAGCAAGTTCCCCAACGGGACGACGGCCATTGTCAGGCACTATCGGAACCACCGCGAGAGCTGGGACGGCGGTTTCTCCCGCGACAAGGCCCGTGACGACGCGGCGCTCGCGCTCAACCCCATGCCGTCCGACGCCATCAGTCTCAATGGGTTAAAGGTCAACGGCCACGAGGTCTCATATTCCGGGAAGAGGACAATGGCTTTCAACACGGACGCGTCCGGACGCCTCATCGCCTTCAACGGAAGGGAGTCTTCCTCGATCAAGGTGGACGGGGTCGAGTACGCTCTGGCGGACAAGCCCGTCTCCCTCGCTTTCGGCCCGGTCTCCGGGAACCAGGCGAGGTACAGGGTGTACGTCGACAGGCCTTGCCACCTGTCCGTCCCTATGCCTCTGAACGCCGCCAAAGCGACGGTCAAGCAGGGCAAGACCACTGTCAAAGGCGCCCTCACCGAGGGTACATTGGCTATTGAGATAACCCCGGAGCTCGCCGGAAAGTGGCTTGACGTGACACTGAAATAAGACTTGATGAATATGAGAATCGGAAAAACCCTGGCGAGGCTCGCCGCGGCCTTGCTTCTCGCGTCCTTCGCGCTCGCCTGCTCAAAGGATGTCGAGCCGTCCGTGATCTGCGTCGGCGAGGATTACGCCGAAGGCTCCTGGTACGCTTTCAGGAAGGCTTTCGACATCAAAGGAGACCCATCCACGGCTTCTTTGAAGATCGAGGCGGACACCAAATACTGGCTTTGGGTCAATGGGGAACTAATTGTCCGTGAGGGCAATCTGAAGCGCGGGCCGACCCCGGAGGACGGCTACTATGACCAGTTCGGATCGGTTCCCGGTCTTGTCAAGGGACATAACGAGGTGGCGGTCCTGGTCAATTTCCATGGAAGACAGAGCGTTAATCACATGACGTCCCCGACGGCCGGACTCTGGTTCGACCTGGAGGGGAAGGGGTTCCGTGTGGTCAGCGACGGGACCTGGAAGGCGGTCAGGCACCCGGCCTTTTATATTCCCGAGGGAGGACGCCCGAACCTAAGGCTTTCCGAGTCTAACATAGGTTATGACGGCCGGGAGAGGATAGATTTCTTCCGGACCGGGTTCGACGACAGCACCTGGCCTCAGGCGAAGGCGCTCACCCTCGAAGAGGCCGGATGGGGAAAGCAGGTCCTTCGTCCTATTCCCCAGTGGAAAGACTACGGCCTGAAAGACTATGTCTCCACCCGCATGGAAGGGAAAGAACTGGTCTGCGAGCTACCCTATGACTGCCAGGTGACGCCCTACATCAAGGTGAATGCTCCCGCCGGGAAGATAATTGACATCTACACAGACCTTTACGGCGGGCCGGTGATTGAGGGGGCAGAGCCTTACAAGATCCCGGATCCTGATCCCAACCGCAACCGTACCATCTCCGAGACTCTGGCCATGACGGCGGAAGAGGTTGGGGTTCGTTTCATGTCTTTCCCCCTGCTCTGCACAAGGGCCCAGTACATTACGGCCGAGGGGGAGCAGGAGCATGAGGCCCTCGGGTGGATGAACGGGATGAACGTACGTTACAGCATTCCCGACGGGGTCGAGGTTCTTGAGGTCAAGTACAGGGAGTCCGGTTACGACACCTCTTTCGCGGGCTCTTTCGAGTGCGACGATCCCTTCCTCAACACCCTTTGGGAGCGGGCCGCTCGCTCTCTTTATGTCAACATGAGAGACAATTTCTTCGACTGCCCCCACCGCGAGAGGGGCCAGTGGATCGGGGACGCCGCCAACGAGGCGATCCAGACCTACTACGCCCTTGACCCCAAGTCTCACGCGATGACCGCCAAAGCCATTAGGGAACTCGCTGGTTTCCAAGAGGATAACGGGTCGATGTACGGGCCTGTTCCGGGCTACAACTTCGGGGAGCTTGTCACCCAGACAACAGCCTTCCTGAGCCGGGCCGTCCCCGAGTACTACATGTACACCGGGGACATCTCGCCGCTGAAGGACGTTTACGAGGCTTTCAAGAAGTACCTGCCCCTGTGGAAGATAGACTCCGACGGCCTTGTGCTGGAGAGAAAGTCCCTTGGCACACCGATCGCCAACTGGGGAGACTGGGGCGAGAACAAGGACATGAGGCTGCTTTACAATTCCTGGGTGGCCGTCCTCCTCGGGGCCGCCGAGAAGTATGCCGGATGGATGGGGGATGAGGCCCTGGCCTCCGAGGCGAAGGAGAGAAGAGAGGCCCTTATCAAGACAGTGAATGAGCGCTATTGGAGAGGAAGCTATTATCAGTCAGAAGAATACACTGGCTGTCCGGACGACCGTGGCCAGGCCGTGGCGGTTTTAGGAGGCATCGCGGATCCTTCCCGCTACCCTGCCCTCAGGCCGTTCTTCAAGGAGCATTATCACGCCAGTCCCTACATGGAGTACTATGTTCTTGACGCCCTTTGCCGGATGGGTTTCTACCAGGACGCCCTGGACAGGATGCGTGAAAGGTATTCCGAGATGATCTCGGCTGATTACTCGACTCTCTGGGAGTTGTTCGGGGACGGCACGGGAAAGACCGACTCTTACAACCACGCCTGGAGCGGCGGCCCGCTCGTGATCCTCTCCAAGTACTTCGCGGGGGTCTATCCGACCGAGCCGGGATTCTTCCGTTTCGCCGTGAGCCCGCACCTCGGCGACCTGAACGAGATCAGCGCCAATGTCTCCACCGTGAAAGGGGACATCAAGGTGAAGGTGAGCCGGGTCGATGGCGGGATGGCCTGCGTCATCACGGTTCCTGAAGGGACTGTGGCTGATCTCATCGCCACCGACGGGACAGTCACGACACTATCTCCCGGAACGACGGAAACGATTGTCAAATAGAGAGTTGGATTCTATTCGGAATAGAGGAAATTGAATCGTCCTCCGGGCGCCGCGTCACCGTTGACGTAGAAGTCGAGGATGTTTCCCTCATCCTGCATATTGTCGCTCCACTTGAACTCGAAATCGAGCTTTCCGCTCATTCCGAGGAGTGATCTCGCGACCTTGATCTCCATCTTGTTGCCCTTCATGGCGTACTCGAACTTGCCCGCGTCGGTCCATTCCCATTCCGGCCCGGCGCATTTGGAGACCGTTCCGGATGTGTCGCTCTCGGGATTCTTGTAGTTGAGACAGAAATCATATCCCTTCCAGCCAGTCTCGATCTTGCGGTCCGAGTTGATGAAAAGACGCATCCACCCGGGGCCGGTCCGGCTGGTGAGGTCGGAGGCTGTCTCGATGTAGAAGTAGACATATTCCTTGTCCCTGGCGACCCTGGCGTCGACCAGGTCATTCCTTCCTGTGCCGTTGGTGTAAACCTTCCCGCTGTTGGAGTGCTGGAGGTGGTTCCTCCTCATAGTGTTGCCCTTGTAGTGCTTGAAGTCTGGCGACACGTCTTTCCACCCTTCGAAAGAGCCGATCTTGACGGTCTTTTCCGCCGAGATCCTGGCTTTCTTGCTCACACCCTTGTAGCGGCGCACATTCTGGACAAGCTGGTAATAATAACAGTCGCCGTAATCTCCCCACTCGGCGTTGGGCTCAATGTCGCGGCTATGCTCCCAGTCATATTGGTCGGGGAAAGCGAAAGGCTTGTAGGGGTCGTCCGGGGGCCAGTTGGGCTGCTTGCCCGCTATCCATTCGTTCCAGCCGGTGATGAACACCATCTTGTTGTCATATTTGAGGGCCCTGTCCCATTGCTCCTGGAAGTTAAGTCCCTTGACATAAGCCATTTCCGACTCGTCGTGGCCGTTGGCCTTGGTGTAGCTGCGACCGTAGGTGCCGGGTGAGTTGAAAGCGTAGCAATGGCCGCGGCTGTAGTCGGATGCGTTCTGCGCGACCCCGACTGTCATCAGCTCGCCGTGATTATATTCATGCTGGGGATAACATTCCAGCCAGCCCCATTGGCCTTCTCCCCCGCCGTTGACATAATCGGGCTGCCCGGAACGGAACTCGAAGAGGTCCTTTATCGCCTTGTCTGTCGCGTTGGACAGGTCCAGGTTGTCCGGATAGGCCATGATGACGGGTTTCCCTTTGATGTGGAACCAAAGATTGTCGTAGCGGCGGTCCTTGTAGATCTTGTTGTACAGTTTGCGGATGGCCGACAGGGAGCCGTCCGTGGGGGCGAAAGCCAGCATGAAGGCTATTCTCGGCACATTGACACCGGCCTTCTGGGCCTCTGTCCAGACCTTCATCAACGCCTCAGTGGAGTCTTCCCAGATGAAATCCCCGTTGGTGCAATCGAAGAAAACGGCGTCCACGCCGGCGTCCGCCAGCAACTCGGCGTGCTTGCGAAGAACCCACTCGTCGGTTGTCCGGTAATAGCCGAACAGGGGCTGGCCCCAGAAGCAGGGCTGGAGCTCCTGGCCCCAGACGGGATGGTTATAGTCTTGCAAGGCTGCCGGGACTTCCCGCTGGATCTTACTGATATTCACCACTGAAGGGTAATTCAACTGGCGGCTGTCATGCCAGGTCCAGTAGAACATGAGAACGGTCCGGTCGTCCCGTTTCGAGCGGGCGTCCGTGGGCATGCCTCGCCCGAGCTCGTCCACTGCGACCCATTGGTCCGGTGTCACGACATCGACGTCGGCCGGCTTCTCGTCGGGCTGGACTGGCTCTTCCTGCCCCGGATCACCGGCTTCCTCGTTACCTTGCTTCTTGTCACATCCGGCCGCCGTGATGGCGAGGATGGCGATCGTGGTGATTATCGCTCTTGTCCAGGATATTCTCATCTCGGTAGATAAAAAAGTTTTATTTATGGAAAGATAGCGAAAAAAGAGTTAAATTCGTTCACTCTAACACGATAATCATTCTAACAATCGACAACCATGGACAGAAGAGACTTTTTGAAGAATTCGGCGGCCGCCGCTGTGGCGGGGGCGGCGATAACCATTCCCGGGGTCGGGGCGATTGCCTCCGCCAAACCCCTCGGCCTTGACGACAAGACGCCCGCCGACGGGGTGGCGCATCGCCTGAAGTATGGCAAGGACGGCAAGATAAAGATACTCCAGTTCACCGACACGCATTACATCGAGGGAGACGAGCGCTCAGAGAGGGCGCTTAAGAACGTCATACAGATGCTGGATGCGGAACGTCCTGATTTTGTGATACATACAGGAGACATTGTCTTCGGGAAGCCGGCCGAGGCCTCCGCCAGGCATATTCTTCAGCCCCTTGTGGAGAGGAGGATCCCCTTCGCCGTCGCTATGGGCAACCACGACAGCGACTTCGACCTTTCCCGTACGGACATGTTCAAGGTTCTGCGCTCTATTCCGGGGAATGTCAACACGATTGACGATGACGGCATCTCCGGCTGCTCCAACGACATAATCACCCTTTCCGGGAAGAACGGGGTGGAGAGGGTGTTCTACCTCTTCGACTCGGGCAACAGGGACGAGATCGCCGGCATCAAGGGCTGGTCCTATGTCAAGCAGGACCAGATCGCCTGGTACAAAAAACACAGCGCCGAGTTCACTAAGGCAAACGGCGGCAAGCCAGTGCCTTCGCTCGCCTTCTTCCATATTCCTTTCCCGGAATACAAAGAGGCGATCAGGGACACCTCCAGGGTGATGATGGGGAATATCGGCGAGGAGCCGGGAGCCCCGAAGTTCAACTCCGGACTCTATCTGGCGATGAGGGAGATGGGCGATGTCCAGGGAGTGGTGACCGGACACGACCACAACAGCGACTACGTGATGCTGTGGCAGAACTTCTTCCTGATCTACGGCCGTTTCAGCGGTTGCGACACCGTCTACAACGACCTCAAGCCCAACGGGGCGAGGGTCTTCGAGTTCACCGAGGGAGACGACGGTTTCCGCACCTGGGTCCGTCTTTACGGAGGCAAGGTCGAGCAGGAGCTCTATCTTTATCCCGGAATGGGGAATCTCACATCCCCGAGAGAAAAATAAAGCAGACGATGAAAAAGTTTTCCATCCACATTCTGGCCGTCATGGCCATTGTCGCCGCGGCTTGCGGACAGCGGACCGGCGAGACAACCTCTGTTCCCAAGGAGGTCACCATGTCCAAGGAGCGTCTCATGGACAAGATCAAAGGCGGTTGGGCCGGCCAGATGATCGGCTGCACCTACGGGGGGCCGACAGAGTTCCGCTACAGCACCATCATCAACGACAACATTCCCATCGAGTGGCCGGAGCACCGCATCAAGTGGTACTATGACAACATCCCGGGCCTGTACGATGACATCTACATGGACCTGACCTTCGTGGAAGTGTTTGAGAAAGAGGGTCTTGACGCTCCGATTGAGTCTTTCGCCAAGGCTTTCTCCACTGCCGGCTACCCCCTGTGGCACGCCAACCAGGCGGCGAGGAACAACATCCGGAACGGCATCATGCCCCCGGAGTCGGGCTTCTGGAAAAACAATCCGCACTCGGACGACATCGACTTCCAGATCGAGGCCGACTATGCCGGCCTGATGGCTCCCGGAATGCCTAACGCCGCGGTTCATTACACGGACGAGATCGGCCACATGATGAACTACGGCGACGGGTGGTACGGCGGAGTCTATGTGGCGGCCATGTATTCACTTGCTTTCATTTCCGACGACATTGACTTCATTGTCACGGAGGCCCTCAAGGCTATTCCCGTCGAGAGCAAATACTACCAGTGCATGGCGGACGTGATCCGTTGGCACGACCAGTATCCGGACAACTGGGAGATCACCTGGGCCTTGACGGAGAGGAAATGGGGCTTCGACATCGGATGCCCGGAGGGGGTTTTCGGGACCACGAACATCGACGCCCTGATCAACAGCGCCTACATCATCATGGGTCTTCTCTACGGCGAGGGCGATTTCTACAAGACAATCGACGTCTCGACCCGCTGCGGCAAGGACTCTGACTGCAACCCCGCCTCCTCGGGCGGGATCCTGGGGGTCGTGTTGGGCTATGACGGCATTCCTGAATATTGGAAAAAGGGCATGTACGAGATTGAGGACAGGCCTCTCGCCTTCACCGACATCTCGATGGCCCAGACTTACCAAATGTCCTTCAACCAGGCCCTTAAGGTGATCGAGAAGAACGGCGGCGAGGTCAGGGACGATGAGGTGGGCATAAAGTGCCAGACTCCCGAGGCGGTCCGTCTCGAGCAAGGTTTCGAGGGCCACTGGCCTTTGGGAAGGAAGGACATCCGCAAACAGATCCCGGATTGCGGCGAGTTGGAGTTCGATGGCAAGGGAGTGGTCTTCACCTACCTGATGCCGATGGACAAGTCCGGTTATGTCGGTAATGTTGAGGTCTACCTCGACGGAGCCCTTGACCAGACTGTGCTTCTTCCGTCTGACAACAACAGCAGGCGGCTTGACCTGTATTTCAAGTACGACCTGCCGCTCGGGAAGCACACGGTCTCGTTCAAGGTCCTTAATCCCGACAAGGCTCATCCTGTCGAGGTCCGCTCGATGATTGTCTACACCGACAAACCACAACCGGTTGAGCATCAGTAGTGAGGACGGCCGATGACGCCCGACACATCATCGCCATGGGATTTGTGAATGTATATTTCTCGCTTGGGAGCAACCTTGGTGACAGGGAGGCTAACATCGCCGGGACCTTGCTTCGCATGGACGAGGCTTTCGGGGTTCCATATTCATCGCTATCGAGCTTGATCGAGACGGAGCCGATGGGTTTCTCCGGGGGGAAGTTCCTCAACGCCGTCGTCTTGTACCGGATGGCCTGGAAGGAGGGACTGCCATCGGAGATCCTTAGGACGGTCAAGGAGATCGAGCGGGAGATGGGAAGGACGGACTCTCCGGAATATGACGAGGCGGGGCAAAGGATCTACCATTCCCGGCCGATTGATATCGACATTCTTTTTTATGGCCCGGAAATAATTGATATTCCCGGACTTGTCATTCCACATAAGGGGATTCAGGACAGACCCTTCGTGATGATTCCGCTGCTTGAGGTGGCGAGACCGTCCCTGAAAAGAGCGTTCCCGGACTATTTCCGGAAAAAAGTTATTGACAAACTAAAACAAATCTGACAATATGAGAAAAGCGTTATTAGTGATCATCGGCGCCATCCTGGCCTCGGGGGCGGCCCTCGCGCAGGAGAGAGGCGACATCCAGAAACAGGCCGACGGGTACGAGTGGCCGACAGACCCTCAGGTCCTTCAGAAACTTGACCAGTGGCAGGATCTGAAATTCGGTGTGCTTATGCACTGGGGGGTCTATGCCACGCAAGGCATGGTCGAGTCCTGGGCGATCTGCAACGAGGAGTGGATCAGGCGTCCGGAAGGCTCTGTTTATGAGGAATATAAGAAATGGTACTGGGATCTCTCGAAGGAGTTCAACCCGGTCAAATTCAACCCCGACCAGTGGGCCGACGTCTTCGACAAGGCCGGGATGAAGTACATGATATTCACGACCAAGCACCACGACGGCTTCTGCATGTTCGACACGGATTACACGGATTTCAGCATAGCCAACGGGCCGTTCTCCAACAACCCCAAGAAGGATGTCGCGAAATATGTCTTCGAGGCTTTCCGGTCGAAAGACTTCATGGTCGGGGCCTATTTCTCCAAGCCGGACTGGCACCACCACGGTTTCTGGAACCCGTATTACGCCACCCCGAACCGCATGCCCAACTACAACAAGGAGACCCATCCGGACTGGTGGAAGAGTTATGTGGATTTCACCAAGAACCAGCTGCTTGAGCTCACCACGGGCAAATACGGCAAGATTGACATCCTGTGGCTTGACGGAGGCTGGATGACGGGCGACGAGGTAGGTCTGAATGAGGTGCTTCCGAAGTCAAGGGCCTATAGCCCGGGAATGCTCTGCGTGGACCGCACCATCCAGGGTCCCAACGAGAATTACCAGACCCCCGAGCAGTCTATTCCCGACCATCAGATCAACCACCCTTGGGAGTCCTGCATCACCCTCACGCACAGCTGGGGATGGGCGCCGAACGTCACGTTCAAGAGCTCAAGGAAGGTGATAGGAATCCTGGCTGAGATCACGGCCAAGGGCGGAAGCCTGGCTCTTGGTGTCGGCCCCACGCCGGAAGGCCTGATCGAGGACAGGGCTATTCCTATTCTCGAGGAGATCGGGGAGTGGCTGGGCCGCTGCGGAGAGGCGATCTACGCTACCAGGATAACCCCTGATTACCACGACGGCGACATCTGGTTCAACGCCTCCAAGGACGGGAACACGCTTTACGCCATCTATTCCCTGAAGGATGACGAGACTCTTCCGGCAACCATTTCCTGGACGGGCAATCTTCCCAAGGGCGGCAAGGTTACCTTGCTCAACAACAGCAAGAGGCTCCGCGCCACGGTCAAGGACGGGAAGGTCGAGGTGAAGCTCCCGAAGGGGTTGAGGCAGGAGCCTCTGGCTCTCAAATTCAGCCTATAAGGCTTTATCACCGAGGGTTAGTTCCCAGTAGGAGGTGTCTTTCTCCATCAGGGCCAGGGTTGTGACTATCCAGCTCTGGATCCAGCCTGTGAGGGTGCTTTGAGCGCCCCAGCCGGCGTCGGCGTTGGACGCCCAATAGTCCCAGTTGCGGTAATTGAAGGCCCTGAACCAGGCCCCGTCGACGCTTTTGTACTCGTCGCTCCGGGCCTGGATTCTGATCAGGAACTCCCCGAGCGAGTCCGCCATCTTCTTGATTTTGGGGTCGTCAGTGGCCCTTGCGGCCTCGTTCAGCCCGAAGAAGGCGAAATTGGAGGTGTAGAGCATGTCGGCCACAGGGTCGCCGTTGGCGAAGATCAGCGGCGCCTCAGTGCGGCCGTAATCGGCGTTGCTCTTCTGCGAGCCGTACTGTCCCTTCGCGGGGTCTCCGAGCTCTTCCCTTATCGCACCGCACTCCACCTGGTTCGCCGCGATGTCGCCCGCGACGCGGTCCAGCCATGCCCTATGCTCTTCTGTCGGGCTCACCCGGTACAGCCAGGCGAGGGGAAGGATCATCCTGGCCCTCTCCTGCTGGATCCCGTTGGTCCAACGCCAGGAGTCCGGATAGGCTTCCATTGTGAGCGTTATCCCTTTCTCGGCGAGGTCGAGGTATTTCCGGTCGCCGGTGTTGACATATTGCCAAAGGTAGCAAGCCCAGAGCCAGCTCTCGAAATGGGGATGAGGGTTGACAATGTCCCTCTGGGAATAGTAGTCCAGGCCGTTGTTCTGGATGTCCTGCTCATGGAGTCTCGGCCCCCTGAAGCCGTTCTTCCCGGTGGTGAGGTAGTTGGCCTCGATCGCCTCGGCGATCTTCCCGTCCCATTTGTCCGTGCCGAGGACTTTCCCGGCCAGGATGGTGCCGAGAATGGAGCGGGCGTTGTCGTCGCCGTAATAGACCCATTTGTGGGTGTAGGCCCAGGAAAGGAGGCCGAAGGTCGGGCTGTCCGGGTCGTTCCTGGGGCCGTCCCGGAACTCCTTGAAGGAATAGTCGGAAAGCCTTTCGGAAATGTCCTTCCAGGAGGGGATTCCGAGGAGATCCCCCGCGATCGCGAAGGCCATCGAGGACTCCCCTTGCACATCGTCCCTGAGCCAATACCTGTAGGCCTGGCGGCCGTCTTTGTAGATCGCTGAGCAATGTCCTTCCAGGACTCCGAGGCTGCCGTCCCCGTCGGGGGCGTCCGCCGGAAGCTCGGGACCGACCGGCATCAGGCCGTCTCCCTGATACTTCATCAGCCATGACTCCTTCCAGGAAGGATGGACAAGGAAATGTCCGTTGAAGAACCATTCCACACCTTTTTTGACGGCCTGGACACGGGCGGAGGTGGGGAGGGCCGCGGTTTGTGAATATGCCGGGGAAATCATTGTGGGCCAATGTGAAAACCGCGTTTTCCGGCCGGTCATGTCGGTCAGGACAGCCTCCCAGAAGAGCTTCCAGCGTTTTTCGGGCATAAGCCTCTGGCGGGCGAAATCGCTGAGCTTCGAGGTGCTGATCCAGAGATTGTCGTCAAGCTTGAACACAAGGGGAGAGAAGGGTGTGTCCTCAAGCCCGAACACGGCGTCGTCGAATCCGGCCACCCTGGCGAGAACCATGATCGGGTCTTCGGCCTCGGCCTCGTAAAAGACCGCCTTGTTCACTGTGAGCAGATCCATCGGGGAAAGGCCTTCGCCGAGTCGCCTGGTGACCACCACCCTCTCAAGGTCGATCTCTTTCAACTCCGGCTCCTCCTCCTTGACCGCGGCGAATTCGGCGAACACCTTGAGTCCCTTGCTGTCAATGAGTTCCAAATCACCGGACGAGAGATGGGCGACTCTCTCCGGATACTGGCTTCCGAGAAGGAGAACCGCCGACCCCTTCCCTGCCGCCTCCAGAGTCCTGGCGGCGGAGTCATATTCCTTGACTTTGAACCCCTCCTTCCGGAGGAGGCCAACCAGGTCGTTGTTCCCGGAAGGACAGTTGACGTACACGACTTTCTTTCCGAACACGCCGAGACAGGCCGCCAGCGCCAAAGCCGCGGCTATCACCGCGGCGAGAATCAGAACACGCTTTCCTTTCATCCTTATACCCTTGATTATCTTTAGCCAAGATACGAAAAAAGGCGATTTCTTGATTATATTTGTGATTATGATGAGAAGACTTTTAGCGGCGACGCTTAACATCGTGATCCTTCTCCTCGCGGCCGGTTGCTCCGGGGGAGAGGATGGCTTGACCCTGCTTGTCGGGACTTACACCGATTCGGGGGCCGTGGGTATATATTCCTATTCATTCGACCAGAAGACGGGGGAGAGCGCCCCTTTGGCCGTGACGGAAGTCGCCAACCCTTCCTTCCTGGACGTGACTCCGGACAGGAGCAGGGTGTACGCTGTCAGCGAGAGCCAGGCGGGGGCAGAGGTCTCCTCGTTCGGGTTCGACCCGGCGAAGGGGACCCTGACTCTCATCAACAAGCGGCCCGCTCTCGGGAAAGACCCCTGCCACGTCACTTTCTTGGGGAATGAGGTCGTGACATCCAATTACTCTTCCGGCTCGATGACGGTTTTCCCCGTCGAGGCTGACGGCGGCCTGGGCGAGGGATCGGTGTTGGAGTTTTTCGAGTCCGGCCCGGTCGCGGGGAGGCAGGCTGGTTCGCATATTCATTCATCACAGGTCACCCCCGACGGAAAATACCTGTTGGTCATTGACTTGGGAGGGGATTACATCTACCGCTTCCCGGTCTCGGACGGCAAACTGGCCTCGTTGGAGCCTGTCAAGTTCAAGGCTCCCGAGGGTAGCGGGCCAAGGCATTTCGACTTCTCGAAGGACGGCCGCTTCATGTACGTCATCACCGAGCTTGGCGGCACCGTGGCCGTTTATGAATACAACGACGGCGACCTTGTCCAGATCCAGGAGATTGAGGCGGATCCCCTTCACGCCTCCGGGAGCGCCGACATCCATTTCTCCCCAGACGGGAGATTCCTTTACGCCAGCAACCGCTTGAAAGGGGATGGTCTGGCGATATTCAGCCAGGATCCCGACTCGGGTCTGTTGACTTATGCCGGCTACCAGAGCACCGGTTCTCATCCGAGGAATTTCGCCATCACTCCCAATGGCCGCCACGTCCTTGTGGCCTGCCGGGACAGCGACTCGATCCAGGTCTTCGAGAGGGATCCCAAGACCGGTTTGTTGAGGGACACGGGGAAAGCCATCAGTCTCCCCCATCCTGTCTGTGTGAAATTGGTCTCCAATGAGCCGTTGTCAAACCTGGAAAGCCTGGTGATCCATAACCCGATCATCCCCGGATACCATCCGGATCCCTCTATATGCAGGGTCGGGGAGGACTATTACATAGTCAACTCATCGTTCCAGTATTTCCCGGGAGTCCCGATCTACCATTCGAAGGATCTGGCAAATTGGGAGCTTATCGGGAATGTGCTGGACCGTGAAAGCCAGATTCCGCTCGAGAGGGCCAATTCCTGGGGAGGGATATTCGCGACGACCATCCGATATCACGAGGGGCTTTACTACATGGTCACCACCAACGTCACTAAAGGCGGCAATTTCTTCGTGACGGCAAAGGATCCCGCCGGGCCTTGGTCGGAACCTGTGTATCTGAAACAGGGTGGCATCGACCCCTCTTTCCTTTTCGAGGACGGGAAGTGCTACATGGTCTCCAATCCTGATGGAATCCAACTGTGCGAGATAGATCCCGTGACCGGGGAACAATTGACTGAAAGCAAGTTACTATGGCGGGGAACAGGAGGGCGCTACCCGGAGGGTCCCCATATTTACAAAAAGGACGGGTGGTACTATCTGCTCATTTCCGAAGGCGGCACCGAGATGGGGCATAACCTGACGATAGCCAGGAGCCGGAATATCTATGGCCCCTATGAGTCCAATCCGGACAACCCTATCCTTTCCCATTTCCGGCGAGTCGCCCAGGATAACCAGATCCAGGCGACCGGCCACGGGGACCTGGTCGAGGCCCCCGACGGGTCTTGGTGGATAACCTTCCTGGCTTTCAGGCGTTTCGGGGGCGATTTCCATCATCTTGGCAGGGAGACCTTCCTGGCGCCCGTGACCTGGGAGAACGGATGGCCCGTGGTGAACGGTGGCGAGCCGGTCCAGGAGGAGATGACGGTTCCGGCGAGTTGGACGGCCAAGGCTCCGACGTCCCGGTCGTTCAGGGAAGAGTTCGAGGAGCCTCTCGGCGCCAAATGGATATATGTCCAGAACCCTGACTCGACGAGATATTCAGTGGCGGGAGGTGTCCTGACGTTGAGAGGAAACACTCCTCTTGAGGATAATGACCATCCAGTGTTCGTCGGTGTCCGCCAGGAGAGCCCGGCGGTCAGTGTCGAGACAAAGGTCCGTTTGAACACTCCTTCCGGAGAGGCGGGAGTGGCTGTGTATCAGCACGGTGACGGCTTCATTTCAGTCGGGGTCTCAAAGGGTAAGGCCTCGTTGCGCCTTAAACTCAAGGCGGTTGACACGATTTTGGGCGAAACGTCCGTGAAGGGCCCCGAAACCATCATCAGGGTTGAGTCCAAGGACGGGAACATGTATGAGTTTTTCGCCGACGGGAAACTTCTCGGGGAGGTTAACACGTCTTTGATGAGTTCAGAGGTCGTGGGAGGATTCACGGGGGTTGTTTTCGGTTTGTATGCCGCTGGCGGGACAGCCGGTTTCGAATATTTTGATTATCAGGAAAAATGAATGCTACCATGAGAAAAGTCTTTTTGATAATTTTGGCCGCGGCCCTCTTGTCCGCCGCCTGCTCGCCTAAGCCGATGAAGGTGGTTCTCGAGCCCCTTCCGATGAAGTATGGCGACACTTCCCGTCCCGGCGAGCCGTTCGCCAAGGATCCCACGGTGATCCATCACGGGGACAGGTACCTGATGTATTATTCGGTCACGGCCTTTGACCCGAACCCGGATAACAGCAAGCCCCCGACATTCGACGACTGGCATTCCGGGATCGCCCAAAGCGAGGATCTCGTGAACTGGGAAAGGGTCGGTGACCTTGATTTGAGGGACTCCAAGGGGAACAAGCTTCGCGGAGCGGTCGCCCCCTGCGTCCGGAAGATTGACGGGAAGATCCACATGTTCTACCAGATGGCCTGGGAGGGGACCGACGGGGTCAGCAACATCTGGCACGCCATGAGCGAGGACGGGATCACCTTCACCAACACCTGCGACAGGCCGATAATAGTCCCGGAGACCACCTGGTCGATCAAGCGCTCGATCGACGCCGAGGTCTACAAGGTCAAGGACAAGCTGATTCTTCTGTTCGCTACAAGGGACCCTACAAAGACCTACCAGATCATGGGAATGGCCGAGGCTCCCTACGGAAGTGACTATGGCCCGGACAAATGGACCCTTCTGACCACGGACGGTCCTTTATTCAAGCCGGAATATCCCTGGGAGATGAGTTGCACGGAGGCCCCGACTGTGATTAAACACAAGGGCGTCTGGTACATGTTCTACGCCGGGGCGTACAACCATGAGGGGCAGCAGATCGGCATGGCGACCTCTACCGACGGCTACCATTTCGAGAGGATCGCACCCGACGGCTTGTTCTTCACCCATGGCCCGGAAGGCTCATGGAACGCCTGCGAGAGCGGCCACCCCGGAGTGTTCCAGGATGACGACGGTCAGGCCTATTTATTCTTCCAAGGAAAAGAAACCCTCAATTCAACCTATTACCTCTCGGTCTGTAAGGTCTATTTCGAGCGGGTCAGGTAGATGTTCCTGAACTCCATAGGGCCGCCTTCGGACTGGATGGCGATGTAGCCATCTGTGGCGTCGCAGGAGGCCTCGTTGACAAGGACCCCGTTGAGCCAGACTTTCATCTCACGGCCCTTGCACAGGAAGTCCATCTCGTTCCACTCCCCGACCGGCTTCTCGGGGCTTTCCTCGACGACGCGGGGCTTCCGGTAGAAGGGACCTTCAATCCCGTCCATCTTTATCCCGCCCATGAGGGCGCCCATGTCTTTGGGTGTCATCTGGAGCTGGACGCCGAGGGGCCAGACCACATCGCCGTCCTGGAGGCGGTTGAATATTCCTCCGTCGACACCTTCCCCGCCAGTCCAGCGCCACTCGAGGTGGAGTTTGTAGTCGGCGTATTTCTTTTCGGTGCGGATGTAGCCGAAAGGCTTGCCGGTGACGCGCATCAGGCTGTCTTTGGCGCTGAATGTGGAGGCTCCGGTGATGGCGTCGGTGTCGTCCTTGAGCACCGTCTTCCACCCGTCGAGATTCTCGCCGTTGAAGATGTATTCTTTTTTCTCCCCGCAGGAGATGAGCAGGACGGCGCAGGCTATGGCCGCGAGAAGGGTTTTGGCTCTCATTATCAAAGCTTTCTGAGGAGATTGTTCATGTTGACTTCCTTGTCGATGATGGAGCGGAGCTCGGCGATGGGAACCCTCTTCTGCTCCATGGTGTCGCGCTCGCGGACGGTCACGCTGTTGTCGTTCATCGTGTCATTGTCGATGGTCACGCAGAACGGGGTGCCGATGGCGTCCTGGCGGCGGTAACGCTTGCCGATGGAGTCTTTCGGGTCGTACTGGCAGCGGAAATCGAAGCGGAGCTCGTTCATCACCTCCTGGGCTTTCTCCGGGAGTCCGTCCTTGTTGACAAGCGGAAGCACGGCGACCTTGACGGGAGCCAGGGGGGCGGGGATGCTGAGAACCACGCGGCTGTCTCCGCCTTCCAGTTTCTCCATTTTGTAGGAGTGGCTGAGGACGGCGAGGAACATGCGGTCGACACCGATGGAGGTCTCGACGCAGTAGGGGACATAACTCTCGTTAGTCTCGGGGTCGAAGTACTGGATCTTCTTTCCGGAAAGCCTCTGGTGGTTGCCCAGGTCGAAGTCGGTCCTGGAATGGATGCCCTCAAGCTCCTTGAAGCCGAAGGGGAAGTTGAACTCGATGTCGGTGGCGGCGTTGGCGTAGTGGGCGAGTTTCTCGTGGTCGTGGAAGCGGTAATTCCCGGCTCCCATGCCAAGGCTCACGTGCCATTTCATGCGGTTCTCCTTCCATTTGTTGAACCACTCCATCTCGGTGCCGGGGCGGCAGAAGAACTCCATCTCCATCTGCTCGAACTCCCTCATCCTGAATATGAACTGCCTGGCGACTATCTCGTTGCGGAAGGCCTTGCCGATCTGGGCGATGCCGAAGGGGATCTTCATGCGGCCCGTCTTCTGGACGTTGAGATATTCAACGAATATTCCCTGGGCGGTCTCGGGACGGAGGTAGATCTTGTCGTCGGAGGCTCCGGTGTTGCTGATGGCTGTGCTGAACATCAGGTTGAACTGGCGCACGTCGGTCCAGTTGGCGGTGCCGGAAATAGGGCAGACGATGCCGCAATCCATGATGATGTCCCTGTAGGCCTTGAGGTCGTTGTTGTTCTCGGCCTCGAGGTAGCGGGCGTGAACCTCGTCGTATTTCGTCTTCTCGCGCAGGACGTTAGGGTTGGTGGCGCGGAACTGCTCCTCGTTGAAAGCGTCCCCGAAACGCTTGCGGCCCTTGGCGACCTCCTTCTCGATCTTCTCCTCGATCTTGCCGAGATAGTCCTCGATGAGGTTGTCGGCGCGGTAGCGCTTCTTGGAGTCCTTGTTGTCGATGAGGGGGTCGTTGAAAGCGGCCACATGGCCGGAAGCGACCCAGGTCTTGGGGTGCATGAACACGCAGGAATCGATTCCGACGATATTCTCGTGGAGCCTTGTCATGGCGGCCCACCAATAGCTCTTTATGTTGTTCTTGAGCTCGACGCCGTTCTGCCCGTAGTCATAGACGGCGGCGAGACCGTCGTAGATCTCGCTTGACGGGAAGATGAAACCATATTCCTTGCAATGTGCCACCAGCACCTTGAAGAGTTCGTCCTGTGTCATATCAGATTGTGTTTGTTTTTTAGAACGCGAAGGTAGTCAATTTATTTCACATAAGGTGAATATACTCCGATCTCGGCGATGGAAAGAAGGCCCTCGAAGGAGGTGAAGCGCACTCTGACGGCGTCGGCCTTCACGACGGGGAAGCGGCGGATGTGGACGCGCCCTCCGACCCCTTCGACTGGTTCAGGGACCGGGGACCAGGAGCCGCCGCGGAGGACTTCCACGGTGAAGTC
Organism: Bacteroidales bacterium; assembly: GCA_017429765.1. Taxonomy (GTDB): domain Bacteria; phylum Bacteroidota; class Bacteroidia; order Bacteroidales; family UBA932; genus Cryptobacteroides. The sequence continues at coordinate 44,097 of JAFROJ010000047.1, forward strand.
CTTGAGGACGCCGGCCTCGGGCTCCGTGACCACGACCATATTCACCGGCGTGCCCTTTTCGAGATCGACGCTCCACCAGGGATCTTTGACCTCGGGGCTGGACACCCAGCAGGAGCTGAAGTTGTCGTCGTTGGCGAAATCCATCAGGTTCATGTCATCAGACCAGGAGGAGTCGCAACTCCTGCCCACCGCCATGTTGATGTCGGTTATGGGCGCGGGAGCCTCGGGGACATCCACCAAGTGCCCGTCGTTCTTCCATATCTCCCCGATCCGCCTCATCGCGGCCACCGCGTTATCGTCGATCAGCCCGTCACGGTTAGGGGCAGCGTTGAGGATGTAAGTGCAATAGGCGTTGTTGTAGGGGATTATATTCTCCCTCACGATCCGGTCGACGTCCTTAAGCTCGTCTGTCGGGAAAGAGGTCTTCCAGAACCAGGTCCGCTGGAGGGGATAGCAGGACATGGCGGGGAGGCTGTTGGTCTCGGCCGAGATCTTCTGGCCGGCGCCCTGCTCGTAGCAGCGGATGTCTGAATAGAACAGGGCCTCCTTGGGATATTTCGCCCCGTTGAGGTCCATCACGAGGCAGTTCGGCTGGATGCTCTTGACAAGCGAGTAGATCTCCGGGAACGATACCTCTGAATATGAGATCCTTCCCCACGGGGCGTCCCAGCCGTCGAACATGATGGTGTTGACCGGGCCATAGCCGGTAAGAAGCTCACGTAACTGATTCTTTATGAGGTCTTTCTTCTCTTTGGTGAAAGGAAGGGTGGGGCGAAGGCGGTGATGGGTGTCGAGGATCGAGTAATGGAACATCACCTGCATCCCGGCCTCGCTCAGGGCCGTGGTGAGCTCTTTCAGGACATCCCTGCCGAGAGGGGTGTTCATCACGCTGTAGTCCGTGGTGGCGGTGTCCCACATGCAGAACCCGGCGTGATGCTTCACGCTCACGCAGATGAACTTGCAGCCGGCGCTCTTGGCGGTTTCCACCCATTGGCGGGTGTCGAGTCTCGCCGGGTTGAATATTCCTGGATCAAGGTCAGGGTCGGTCCAGTCCGCGTTCTGGAAAGTGGGCAGGCCGAAATGGACGAACATGCCGAAACGAAGGTCAACAAACTCTTGCTGAAGTTGATGGAGACTTTTTTCCTGGGCCGTCAGGCAGAGAGGTAGCGCGATAAGGAAGAATAATGACGCCAAATGCTTTTTCATAACCGCGAAGGTACTAAATAATTTTGTACCTTTAGGGTCGTTAAAACAGTCAACAGATGGATTCCAAACAAAGGATAGCGAACGCGTTGAAGGTGGCTTCCGACACCAAGGTGTTCGAGATGGGCCCGGGAGCGAGCGCCCTCGCTCCGGATGTGTTCAAAAGGTTTTTTCCTGGCAAGACCGCCAAGATCATAGCGGACATCAACACCTGGCCCGCTCTCGGGGAGAAGGTGTACGGCCTTTTCGTCGAGGCCGGGATTCCCGTGGAGAAGTTCATCATCATGGAGAGGGAGTTCCACGCCGAGTGGGAATACATCGAGATGGTGGACAAGGAGCTGGATGGGGGATATATCGCTGTGTCAGTGGGTTCCGGAGTGATCAACGACCTGTGCAAGCTCTGCTCCCACCACCATGGCCAGCAATATCTCACATTGCCCACCGCCGCCTCTGTCGACGGCTATTCCTCATTCGGGGCATCCATCTCCTACCAGAATTCAAAGCAGACATTCTCCTGCCCGGCCCCCGTGGCGATCGTGGCTGACATTGACGTGATCGCCGCCGCGCCGAAGGAGATGACGGCCGCCGGGTACGCCGACCTGGCCGCGAAGGTCCCGGCCGGGGCAGAGTGGATGGTGGCGGACCTTATGGGAACGGCTCCTATCAAACCGGACGCCTGGCATGTCCTTCAGGATTATCTCGATGATCTCCTCTCCAACCCGGAGGGGGTCGCCGCCGGGGATCCCGCCGCGGTGGCCGACTTGTTCGAGGGCTTGACTCTCAGCGGAATAGCCATGCAGGCCGCCCAGTCGAGCCGCCCCGCCTCCTGCTGCGACCACCTGTTCAGCCATATTCTCGACATGACCCACCACCGCTACAAGGGGAAGCTGCAATCCCATGGTTTCCAGGTGGCTATTGGCACTCTGACCATGTGCGCCGTCTTCGACGAGCTCTTCAAGATGGACCTGACCAAGCTCGAAGTGGACGCCTGCGTGAGAGCCTGGCCGAGCCTGGAGAGCGAGCGGGCGAGGGCGCTGGAACTGTTCAAGGACTTCCCTGCCCCGACCCTCGGTTTCGAGAGCATATCCAAGAAATATAATGACGCGGCGACGGTGAAGACGCAGCTTGAGAGGGTGAGGGACACCTGGCCCGAGTTCAAGAGAAAGCTGCAAGGGCAGGTCTATTCTTTCGGGAAGATGAGGGACTTGTTCAAGGCCGCAGGGGCGCCTTACGACCCGGAGATGATAGGGGTGACCCGTCGCCAGATCAAGGAGATGTTCCCGATCGTGCAGTTGATGAGGCATCGAATCAATGTGCTTGACCTCGCGAAGAGGGGAATGTTCTTCGACGAGCTTGTGGACGCCGTTTTCGCTCCCGGAGGGGCGTGGGAGATCTGACCTGTTAAGGGATGACAATAAGGGGATCGGGTATCGGCGGATTCGCCAAGGGGCGGGCCTTTGTCGTGGTCGACAGGGGGCAGAGGAATCCTTTTGAGGACATTCCTCCGGGAAGCGTCCTGGTCGCCCGGACCGTCTCCCTCTCGGACTCTGTCATGATCAATTTCAAGAATGTCGTGGCCATGGTCACCGAGGAGGAGGACAGGACCGGTCACGCCAGCCTTCTGGCCAGGGGGCTTGGAATCCCCGCCATAGTGGGCATACGAACTTGTTTCAGGGACATTTACAACGGGGACAGGATCCTTGTCCAGAATCTCGATGTGATCATCAACCCGGACCTGGCCGCCGTGGAGGAGTTCGACAGGCTTCGCCGGGAGTCGGACCCCCAGCTCAGTCTCGACATGCTTTAGACTGGACTTCCTCCATCACCCGCAGGAAGTTGCCTCCCCAGAAACCCTTTATCTGGTCGGGAGTGTAGCCGTGTTCCAGCATCTTCACGGTGACGTTGACCAGGTCGTTGACCCCGTTACAGCCGATGACACCCCCGCCCCCGTCGAAATCGGACCCGATTCCGACATGCTCCGGCCCGGCCACCTCGACACAATGGTTGAAGTGTGACATGAAATCGTCTATGGTCGCACTCGAACGGCACAGGAAATCCGGGACAGTGTAGACCTGGATGACCCCGCCGTTCCCGGCCAGCGCCTTAAGCTGCCGGTCGTCGAGACCCCGGTCGTGGCCGTAAATGGCCTTGGCGCCGGAGTGCGAGCAGATGACAGGGGCCTCGCTCAAGTTGACGCAGTCCCAGAACGTCTGGGCGGAGGGGTGGGAGAGATCGATCATGATCCCCTGCCTGTTCATCTCCTTGACAACCTGTTTCCCATATTCAGTCAAACCCTTGGTGGGGTCGCCTCCGCGGTTGGAGGAGGTATTGCAGATAGCGTTGTCGCTGAAGTGGCATAAAGTTATGTAGACAACTCCCAAGTCCCTCATTCTCTTGATGTTCCCGAGATCATTCCCTATCCCGTAGCCGTTTTCCAGGGCGACGAGAAAGGCCTTTTTCCCCTCGGCGTTCAGGGCGCGCGCCTCGGCGGGAGTCGTGGCTATCCCGCAAAGGTGGGGATACTTCGCCACATCCTTTTTGATCTCCGCGATCCTGGCCAGGTTCCTCTCGACCGCGAGGCGGGAGGAGGCGTCGTCTGTCGGTCCCTGCCAGAGGAAACTGATCAAGATCTGGGAATCGAGGCGCCCCTCGTCCATTCTCGGGACACCGCTTTGGCTCAGGGTCCTGGTTCCTACCGACCGTCCCTTCTCATAGTCGTCGGGGAGGTCGCTGTGGGTGTCGATCGTGAATATCCCGTCCATCAGCTCGACGGCCCTGCGGTAAGTCCGGGCTTTTCTAGTGAGTTCCTCGAAAGAGGTGATCCCGAAGGGAAGCCTCCTGAGGCCGTTATCCAGAAGTCTCGAGAGCTCGGATTCCCCGACGAAAGGCATGTTCCAGGTGGCGACTGTCTTGAACACGAGAATTGAATATTCATTCTCCGCCCTGACCCATCCGTCCGGCATGGCAGCCCCGTCCCAATCCACGGCGGAGAGTCTCAGATCCATCACCGAGCAACCTTCGGAGGGCATGTCGACAGGCTCTCCCCCGCTGATCCTGACCATGTCTTTCAAACGCCCGGCCTCCTCGCAGTCCGGGACGGCTATCCTCGGCCTGAAAAAGTCATTTGCCCGGACGTCACGGGCTATGGGGCCGGAATGGCTGTAGAATCCGGAGATCTCAGCGTCCGCCTTGTTGAACAGATTGACAACCTCGGCGGGGATGGTCTGGGCCAGCGCCCCGGAAAGCCCTGACAGCAGGAACAGGATCGCCGCCATGGCCGGCGCGCGGAAGGATGCTCTCTTTTTCATAAACGCGAATTTATGAGTATTTTCGTACATTATCGCTAAACTTCGAGACTATGATTGACAGACTTTCTATTGATGGGCGCTGGAGGGCCCTCGCCGACCTGATTTTCCCGAGAACCTGTGTCGTGTGCGGGAAGTCGTTGACTCTTAATGAGTCTTGCGTTTGCGGGAGTTGCCTGGAAGATCTTCCGAGGACATATTACTCCAAGATGCCGAGAAACCCGATGTCGGCGAGGCTCAATTCCCATCTCCAGGGCCCTGTTCCTTACTCGCTCGCCACGGCCCTTTTCTATTACAGGGCCGCCACCGGCTACCGGAACATTACAAAGAGCTTGAAATACAACGCCGATTTCGCCACGGGGCGTCTTTTCGCCAGAATGCTGGCCTCGGAACTGGCCGGGTCGCCCCTGTTCTCTGACGTGGACGCCGTTGTCCCCGTGCCGCTTCATTGGACCAGAAGATGGTCGCGGGGATACAACCAGGCCGAGGTTATAGGGAAGGAGATCGCGGCCGCTCTCGGCGCTTCGCTGATCCCTGACGCCCTCCGGCGTCGAAGGAGGACAAGAACCCAGACAAGGCTTTCCATCGAGGGGAAGGAGTCTAATGTGTCAGGGGCTTTCCGGCCAAGTAACGCTTCCGCGCTGTCGGGAAAGCGCCATGTGCTGATTGTCGACGACGTGTTCACCACGGGCGCGACGGTCGGCTCCTGCGTCAGGTCACTGAGGGAAATCCTGCCTTCAGGGACAAGGATCTCAGTGGCGACATTGGCCTGCGTGGGAGGTTAGGATTTTTAACTAAAACAGTTTAAAACGCCGAAGGACAGGCGACAGAGGCCGAGGAATTTGGCTTTTTTGTCTGTAGTTTAAACGTTATATAAAACATTCTTACTGTTTATGTCTCTTAAAAACAGTCACTTAAAACAGTTAAGGCGAAATTTTATAAAAATTTATTATAAAAAATTTGCATAATTAAAAAAAAGCCGTACCTTTGTATCCGGGTTGAGCAAGGAGGTTCTCTCCCCGATCAACCTGATTGGTTATTAGTTTTAGTGTTATTAATTATGTGGTTAGAGTGAGGGTCCACGCGTGAGCGTCGACGCTCATTTTTTTATGCCTTTTTCTCTAACCGATGGATGAGGGCGATCAGCAGGCTTCCGACCAGGCCGGAGCAAAGCGAGCCCAGAAGGACGGCGACCTTTCCCATATCCCTCAACTTGTACATCACATCCGGTGCCTGGTCTCCGAACGAGAGGGTGTCCACGAATATCGACATGGTGAAACCGATCCCACCTAGGCAGGCGACAGCGATGAGGGTTTTCCAGGACGCGTTGGCGGGCATCTCGCCGGCGTGTAACTTGACGGCGATGAAACTGGCCAGGGAGATCCCGAGCGGCTTGCCAAGGAAGAGCCCCAGGAATATTCCCATGCTAACTCCGCCGAGGGCGGGATCGACATGGAACACGTTGAAATAAGAGAAATCCGGGATCTCCACCCCAGCGTTAGCCAAGGCGAACAAAGGCATTATCAAGAAGTTGACCCACGGGCCCAAGGCGTGCTCAAGCCTGAGTCCCATGGGTATCGAGCCCACGGAGATGTCGCTGAGCCGCCTGAGGCAAAGCCTTTGCGGCCCGTTGGGGAACTCGGCGGCCGTCGAGGCGATGCCCTTGAATTCCTTGATCCTTTTGATGTATTGGACCCTCTTCCTGTCGAAGTAAGCCTCGTTGTAGCGCGCCTTCATGGGAATAAGGAAGGCCATCACCACGCCGGACATGGTGGAATGTATGCCAGCGTAATAGAATAAAGCCCAGATCACCATCGCCGGAATGAAATAGAACCAGGGCCGTTTCTCGCCCAACCTGTTCATTATTAATAATATGACGACCAGCACCAGGGCTATTCCCAACAAGACGAAATTGATCTCTCCTCCATAGAACAAGGCCACGACCAGGATGGCGATGAGGTCATCCGCTATCGCCAGGGCGGTCAGGAACACCTTCAAGGCCACCGGGACTTTGTCTCCCAGAATCGACATGATGCCGACCGCGAAGGCGATGTCGGTTGCCGTGGGTATACCCCAGCCGGAAGCGGCGGCCGTGCCATGGTTGATGATGACGAATATCAAAGCCGGGACAGCGACTCCACCGAAGGCGGCGATCACCGGCATCATGGCTTTTTTCACGCTGGACAGCTCCCCGTTCATCATCTCCCGGCGTATTTCCAAACCCACGGTGAAGAAGAAGACGGTCATCAGGATGTCGTTGATGAAACTCTCGACCGTCATTCCCTTGGGGAACCAGATGTCATTGCCGCCCGGAATCTTGAAGAAAAGGGACAGCCTCGTCTCGAGAAGGGTGTGATACGCTTCCTTGGTGAAAGGCAGGTTGGCCAGCAGCATCGCCACGATCACGCACACGAGAAGGATCATGCCCTGTGCCCAAGGCTGTTTTGAGAATTTCCGTCTGCGGAGGCCGAAGTTCCTCACACCTTTGGTCCAAGTGTAGATGGGGATCAGTCTCATCTGTTATTCTCCGAATAGGTAAACTTTTTGTCTCTCAGTCAGGGTGTCGATTGTGACTCCCCAGTCGGCGAGTTTGCGCCGCGCCACTTCCCGGTCGATCTCCTCCGGCACATTGTGGAGCATATTCCCCGGACACGGTGGTTCGACTGGCTCACCAACCGTGTCCGGTCCCTGAGCTTGTCGAAGGGCAGCTTTATTGTCAGCTAGGTATTTGGCGCTCAAAGCCTGGATAGCGAACGACATGTCCATGATCTCGGCGGGATGCCCGTCCCCGGCGGCCAGGTTCACAAGGCGACCCTCGGCCAGGATGTGGATCTTCCGCCCGTTCGGAAGGTTGTACCGCTCGATGTTCTGTCTCGCCGGCCCTGACGACACAGCCATCTTTTTCAGTTTCGCGACAGCCACCTCACAGTCGAAATGCCCGGCGTTGCAGCAGATGGCCCCGTCCTTCATAAGGAGGAAATGCTCCTCGATGATCACATCCTCGCACCCCGTGACAGTCACGAATATGTCCCCGACCGGGGCGGCTTCCCTCATGGTCATCACCCGGAACCCGTCCATCACGGCCTCCATCGCCTTAATGGGGTCAACCTCGGTGACTATCACCCTGGCGCCCAAGCCTTTAGCCCTCATGGCCACGCCCTTTCCGCACCAGCCGTAACCGGCCACCACGACATCCTTCCCGGCCACGATAAGGTTCGTGGTACGGTTAATCCCGTCCCAGACGGACTGGCCCGTGCCGTAACGGTTGTCGAAGAGATGCTTGCAGTCGGCGTCGTTGACAAGCATCATCGGGAACTTCAGCCGGCCCTCCTTCTCCATGGCTCTCAGGCGAAGGATGCCAGTCGTGGTCTCCTCACAACCCCCGATCACGTTCTGGATCAATTGAGGATAATTCTCATGGATCATCGTCACCAGGTCTCCCCCGTCGTCTATGATTATGTTCGGACCGGCCTCGATGACCTTCCGTATCCCTCTCTCATATTCCTCGGGAGTGGCTCCGTGGACGGCGAAGACATTGAGTCCCTCATGGACCAGGGCGGCGGCCACGTCGTCCTGGGTCGAGAGGGGATTACTTCCGGTGATGTACATCTCGGCGCCCCCGTCGGAGAGAACCTCGCAGAGGCGGGCGGTCTTGGCCTCAAGATGTACTGACAACGCTATCTTCAGCCCCTTGAAAGGCTTGGTTTCCTTGAACTCCTTGTCAAGGCCCATCAACAGGGGGGTGTGGTCCCTTACCCAACTGATTTTCAGTTCCCCGCTCTCCCAAAGGCCGGGGTTTCGTATCTCGCTTCCAGTCATTTTGGATCATTTGGTCAGACACAAATATAGCCAATAATTCTTGCCCGTCTTGACAAATAGCCTTATTTTTGTCGAGCAGAAATGTATTATTAAGACAATTATGGGATTATTGGAAGGAAAAGTCGCCCTTGTGACGGGCGCCGCGAGAGGAATCGGAAAAGCTATCGCGCTTAAATTCGCGTCCGAGGGAGCCGATGTGGCTTTCACCGACCTTGTGATCAACGAGGCCGCCGAGCAGACCATCAAGGAAATAGAGGCTTTCGGCCACAAAGTCAAGGGATACGCGTCCAACGCGGCTGATTTCGAGCAGACCCACGCGGTCGTGGAACAGATCGTCGCAGACTTCGGCAGGGTTGACATATTGGTGAATAACGCCGGGATAACCAAGGACGGCCTGATGATGAGGATGACCGAGCAGCAGTGGGACGCCGTCATCGGTGTCAACCTCAAGTCGGCCTTCAACTTCATCCACGCCCTCACCCCGATCATGGCTCGCCAGAGGGGAGGAAGCATCATCAACATGTCCTCCGTCGTGGGAGTCTCCGGCAACGCCGGCCAGTGCAACTATTCAGCCTCGAAGGCCGGGATGATCGGCCTGGCGAAGTCCATCGCCAAGGAGATGGGTCCCCGCGGCATCAGGGCCAACTGCATCGCCCCCGGATTCATCATCTCCGAGATGACCAACGCCCTTCCCCAGGACGTCCGCGACGCCTGGACGAGGCAGATTCCCCTCCGCAGGGGAGGCACTCCCGAGGATGTGGCCAATGTTGCCCTCTTCCTCGCCAGCGACCTTTCCGGCTATGTCAGCGGACAGGTCATCCATTGCTGTGGAGCCATGAACTGCTAGATGTCCCCCGTCCTGTTTCTCAAGACCCTTTTCAGGGACAAGCCGGGCAGTCTTGTCGGGCAACTCTTGAGATACGCCGTTGTGGGAGGAATATCTTTCGTCGTGGATTACGGCAGCCTCTGGCTTCTCACCGAGATGGCGGGGGTGCCGTACCTTTGGTCGGCCGCGATCGCTTTCATCCTCGGCCTGACGTGCAACTACATTCTCAGCACCCGCTGGGTCTTCGGCGAGAGCCGGATCAGGAACGCGTGGGGCGAGTTCGCCGCTTTCGCCCTGATCGGAGTCGTCGGACTCGGTCTCAATGAGCTGATAATGTACGCCTGCACGGACGGACTCGGGATCCATTACATGTTCTCGAAAATAGTGTCGACCGGAATAGTGTTTTTCTGGAACTTCCTGGCCAGACGCTTCATAGTCTTCAAATCTTGACCCTCCATGGGTAGGAATGCGATAATAATCGGCGCCGGGCCGGCTGGCCTCACCGCCGCCCTCGAGCTTCTCCGACAGACCGACATCAAGCCGGTCGTGTTGGAGGAAAGCCCGTTCGTGGGCGGCATCTCCCGCACCGTGAACAACGACGGGAACAGGATGGACATCGGCGGGCACCGCTTCTTCTCGAAGAGTCCGGAGGTGATGGATTGGTGGAAGGCGGTCATGCCCGTCCAGGGCGCCCCGGCCCTTGACGACATCCTGCTTGGCCGGGACAAGGAATATGTCCCCGGCGGTCCGGACCCGGAGCGTGAGGACAGGACCATGCTGATCAGGGACAGGGTCTCGAGAATATTCTTCCTTCGGGAATTCTTCGATTACCCGATCTCGGTCAAGTGGTCCACCTTCGCCGGGATGGGTCTTCGTAACACCGTCCGGGTCGCTTGGGGGTACTTGAAGTCCGTCGTCCATAAGCTTCCCGAGACATCGCTTGAGATTTTCTACATCAACCGCTTCGGCCGTCCTCTCTACGAGATGTTCTTCGAGGACTACACGGAGAAGGTCTGGGGAGTCCATCCGAGCCGTATCGGCGCGGACTGGGGGGCTCAAAGAGTCAAAGGGCTCAGCGTTCTCTCCATCCTGAAAGACATGCTGACCAAACCTTTCAGGAAGAGAAGCCTGGAGCAGAACAAGGTGGAAACATCTCTGATTGAAAGGTTTATCTATCCGAAGTACGGCCCGGGCCAGCTTTGGGAGACAGTCGCCTCTGAGGTCGGGAAGGCGGGCGGGGAGATCCGCCTGTCATCCAGGGTGACGGGCGTGAATATTCACGGGAACCGTGTCGAGAGCGTCGAGGTTGAGACCCCGGAGGGAGTTCAGACCCTCGCTTGTGACTACCTTTTCTCTAGCATGCCGCTGAAGGATCTTGTGGCCTCGGTCAAGGGGGTGGAGATCCCGCCGGAGGTCGCGGCCGTGGCCGCCGGCCTCCCTTACCGGGACTTCATCACGGTGGGAGTCCTGGTCAAGAGACTCAGGATCACCAACAAGACCAGGATCAAGACTTACGAGGACAGAGTCCCCGACACCTGGATATATGTCCAGGAGAGGGACGTGAAAGTGGGCCGGCTCCAGATATTCAACAACTGGTCGCCGTACATGGTCGCGGACTTCAAGGGCACCATGTATGTGGGAATGGAATATTTCTGTGACGAGGGAGACTCTCTCTGGAACATGTCCGACGAGGCTTTCGTGGACATGGCTCTCGGGGAGTTGGAGAAGATCGGGGTCGCCGCGAGGGGTGACGTCCTGAAGGCCGACAGGATAAAGGTCAAGAAGGCTTACCCGGCGTATTTCGGGACTTACGGCGGCATCGTCAAGGTCCGGGAATGGCTGGACGGCATCCCCAACCTTTACTGCGTGGGCCGGAACGGCCAGCACCGGTACAACAATATGGACCATTCGATGCTCACGGCGATGGAGGCCGTGAGATGTGTCAAGGAAGGCCTTGAGTCCAAGGACAATGTCTGGGATGTCAACACGGAGAAAGAATACCACGAAACCAAATAAAAAACCAAAAAAACTATGAAAAAGGACAGTTACTTCCGTTTTATCTTCCGGAAAGGCCAGGCGCTGGACTGGCTTGTCATCTTCGCCTCGGTCGCGCTTGGATGCCTCTTTGTGACAAGGACTTACCCTTACCCCCGGGTCATGTCCGACTCTTACGGTTACATCTGGACGGCCATGAAAGACCAGTTCACCTACCTGAGGCCTTTCGGTTATTCGGCATTCCTTCAGCTGCTTCATCACGTCTCGGTCAGCGTCTATTCCGTGATTGTGTCCCAGGCGCTGGTCTACGCCATTTCGTTGTCCCTTCTGACACTTGCCGTCAAAAAGTATTGGCTAGCCCGTAAGGTCTGGATATTCAGGGCTTTCGAGGTGGTGGTCGCCCTCAGCCCGGCTGCCATATTCATGCTGAACACAATTCTCTCCGACACCCTGCAGAGCAGCCTTGTCTTCGTGTTGGTCGCCATGATGCTGGTCATGGTTCATGAGAATTCCTGGACGGCCGTGATCATCTACACCCTGGCCCTCTTCGCCTCCTTCCACACCAGGTACACCTCTGTCTTCTTCCCGATAGCCTTTATTCCCATTCTCGCCGTCAAAGGGAAGACTGTCATGAGGGTGTCGTCCATCCTCCTGACTGTGGCCGCGTTCATGATATTCCACGAGCAGAGGACAAGGAGCATGACGAGACTGGTGCTACAGAGGCAGTACTCGACCGGCTTCGAGGGCTGGCAGCTCGCCAACAACGCCATCCACGTCATTCCCTTTATTGACAAAGACGAGAGCCCGGAGACCCCCGAGGTGAAACGGGTCAGGGAGTTGCACCAGTTCGTCCTTAGGTACGAGATGGCCAACAACAAGATCCTGGAGAAGACCGATAGCGGCAAGAAGGCGACGGCCGCCTTCATCTGGGACTATGACTCCCCGCTGAAACAGCACATGATCCGGGTCATGGGGGAGAAGAATTACGCCGTGACATGGGTGAATCTCGGCACCGGGGTGTTCAAGGAATACGGGAAATGGCTCATTGTCCATTACCCCTGGCTGTTCGTCAAATATTACCTTTGGCCGAACTCGAGGCAGGTGTTCTTCACGACCCGTAACGAGGTGGTCTGCGGCCACGAGGAGATCCCCGCTGGCAAGAGCGAGATCGTGGAGTGGTTCGACCTTCCCTTCAATAAAGATTTCTCGCCAAGAGGAGACGCCTACGGGAAGGTGTTCCGCCCGTTACTCCCTTGGATAGAGCTGCTTACATGGCTGGTGTTCCTAGCCTCGGCGGTCATGTTGTTCCTGGTAGGGAAACCACGGACGATGTCACGGGAGACGAGGCTGTCCCTGTGGGTCTTGTTCCTGTTCGGGCTGGTGTATTACGGCACGGTCACATTCGCCAGTCCGGTCGCGCTCCGGTACTGGATGCCCATGCATGCCGTCAAGTTGGTGTTCGCCTGGATAGCGGTCAGCGAAAGTCTTCGTAGCCTGGCATCCCGAGCCCGGCGATAAACTCCTTGAATCGCTTGTCGTCCCGGGGACAGATCAGGAGAGCGTCCTCGGTGTCGACTATCAGATAGTCCGTCAACCCCTTGACAGCGTAGATTTTACGCTTGTTCTCAGTGATGAGGAGATTGTCCCGGTCCTCGCTGAAAAGGTGTTTCCCGGAGTTGCTCGCGTTGCCCTTGGCGTCTTTCCCGGGGGCCGCGTTGAACAATGAGTCCCAACTGTCGATGTCGGACCACCCGAAGTTCCCCGAATAGAGCCAGGCGATGTCGGTTTTCTCCATGACGCCGTAGTCGATGGATATCTTAGGGCACTCAGAATACGCTTTCTCGAGGAAGGTCTTCTCCCCGGGAGTGTCCAGAATTTCCCTCCAGCCCTTGAACACGGAGACCACATCGGGAAGGTGAGCGGTCATCTCATTGAGGATCACGGAAGCTTTCCAAGCGAATATTCCGGAGTTCCAGAAGAACTCCCCGCTGTCATAGAACACCTTCGCCAGACTCTTGTCCGGCTTTTCCGTGAAGGTCTTGACTTTCACCGGTTTCCCTGAGACAGCTCCGGCCTTCCCGCCTTTAACCTGGATGTAGCCGTAGCCGGTCTCCGGCCCGGTCGGGGATATTCCCAAAGTCATGAGCACATTGTTGTCGGCGGCGTGTTCCATCACGTCGGCGACAGCTTTCTTGAACGCGTCCTCGTCGGAGATGATGTGGTCGGCGGGGGTGGTCACGACGATGGCGTCCGGGCATCTTTTAAGGATGGCGAAGGTTGAATAAGCTATGCAAGGGGCTGTGTTGCGGCTGTGCGGCTCCAGGAGCAGATTGTTGGCGGGCAGCTCGGGAAGCTGCTCTCTCACAAGCTCTCCGAACCTGTCCAGGGTGACCACGAGAATATTCTCGGGAGGAACTATCCTCGAGAACCTGTTGTAAGTCAGCCTTAGGAATGATTTGCCGCCACCGGCGATGTCAAGAAACTGTTTGGGGCGCGCCTCCCGGCTGATCGGCCAGAAATGGTTGGCCGCGCCTCCGGCCATAATCACACAATATCGGTTGTCTATCATAAAATATTATCTGAGTATCTCACACGTACATCGGGATGAAGGCGTCCGGGAACCACTCGACCCTCTCTTCCCCTCCCTCGAAAGTGACCGCAACGATGTCGAAATGAACCTCCATCCCCGGCGTCACCCCCGGATCTTTGCTTCCATGCAGATATCTTAGCGCCGCATTGGCTATCTTCTTCTGTTTCAGTGTTGTGACATTCTCTTCCGGCGCCACCGCCACAGGAGCCACACGGCTCTTAACCTCTACAAAATGCACGCCGTTCCCGTCGGTTGAGATGATGTCTATCTCCAGATGGCCGGACCTGTAGTTCCTTCTCAAAATCCTGTGGCCCGTCCCTTCGAGGAAGCCGCAGGCCACATCCTCCCCCCGTCTTCCCAACAACATTCTCGCTGTCGGGGTTTTCCCTTCGTTTCTGTCTTTCATGGTTTTGGTTCAGTTGTCTATTCGAATTCCACCACCGTGACCCCCGAGCCCCCGAACTGGATGTGCTCGTCCCGGACCGCGGTGACTCCGGGAATAGTCCGGAGATATTTCTGTAGCTCGTCCCTGAGGGCGCCCGTCCCCTTCCCGTGGATGATCCTCACCGAGCCGACCCCAAGCATTATGGCGTCGTCGATGTAGTGGATGACTATGTCCAGGGCGTCGGAGACCCTCTCCCCCCTCACGTCCAGCTCGGGGGAGAAGCGCAGCCTGCGCTCCCTCAGGCCGGAATTGTCCACGGAAGACGACGGCCTGCGGGACTCGTTCCTCGCGGCCTTGAACTCGTTCGAGGATATTCTCTCCACCTTGTCGAGAGCCATCTGGCTGGTAATGTTCCCTATGGCGACGGTGACGGCCTTGTTGGAAACCCTGGTGACCTCGCCGACCATCCCGTTGTCCTTGACCCTGACCTTCTCGCCGACTTTAAGGGGCCCGGGCCTGAACTTGTCCTTGTCCTCGGCCTCCATCTTCCTCTTCACGCTGCCTTTACGGGCGTCTGCCTTGCGCTTGCGCTCGGAGAGCTGCTTGAGCTTCCTGTCAATGTAGTCGTCGTGGTTCTTCTTGTCGTTCTCTTTCTTCGCCTGCAGGGCCCCGAGGAAGTCCTGGAGCTCTTTCCTGGCGCCGGAGGTCTTCTCCTTGTCGGCCTGTGACTCCTTGATGGCTCGGATCGTGTTCTCGACAGTCTTGTTGGCGCCGAGCACTATCTCCTCGGCCTCTTTCTTGGCCTGGTCTAGGATCTCCTTCTTGGTCTTCTTTATGCCCTCCAGCTCTTTCTGATAGCGCTCGGTGATGTTGTCGAGGGTCTTGTCGGTGTTCTTGATCTTCTGGAGCCTCTCGTCCAGGGCCCTGCGGTTGCGCACGATCTTGCGGAGATTCCTCTCCATCCCGACGAACTCCTCTCCGGCCCTGTTCTCGGCGTCCTTGACGATGTTCTCGGGAAGCCCCATCTTTCTCGCCAGTTCGAAGGCGAAAGACCATCCGGGCATGCCGATGTCCAGTTTGAACAACGGCTGTATCTTGGCCGCGTCGAACTGCATCGCCCCGTTCACGACACCGGTGTCAGGCCCGGCGGCGTAGAGCTTGAGATTGGTGTAGTGGGTCGTGATCACACCATAGACCCCACGCTTATCCAATTCAGCCAGAATGGCTTCCGCTATCGATCCTCCCGCCGTGGGCTCCGTTCCGGACCCGAACTCGTCGATGAGGACAAGGGTCTTCGAGTCCGCCTCTTTGAGCATGGACTTCATGTCCTCGAGGAAGGAGCTGTAGGTGCTGAGGTCGTTCTCGATGCTCTGGTCGTCCCCGATGCTGACCATCACCCGGTCGAAGACCGGAAGCTCGGAACTCTCCGAGGTCGGGACGAGCATGCCCCACTGGAACATGTACTGGAGAAGGCCCGTGGTCTTGAGGCAGACTGATTTGCCTCCGGCGTTAGGCCCTGATATCAAAAGAATATGCTTCGTGGGGTTGAGCTTGACGGTGACAGGCACGATCTCCCGCTTCTCCCTCACCAACGCTTTCTCGAGAAGAGGGTGGCGGGCCTTGCGTAGGTTCATCTCGCCGCCCTCGGAGATGATGGGCATCCCGGCCTTGAAATCAAGGGCCACCTGGGCTTTGGCCACCAGGAAATCCATCTCGCCGACATATTCGGCCGAATGGATCAGGTCGGGGACGTAGGGCCTGACGAAATCGCTGAAAGCGGCCAGTATGCGCTGGATCTCCTGCATCTCCTCGGCCTTCAGCTCGATGATCTCGTTCTCCAGCTCGACGATCTCGGCGGGCTCCACGAAGGCTGTCTTACCTGTGGCGGAGGTGTCATAGACAAAGCCGGCGATCTTCCTCTTGCCGGAGGCCGCGACGGGAATAAGGAGTTTTCCGTCCCTGACCGAGAGGCTGGCGTCCTCGTCAACTATCCCGTCCATCTTCGCCTGGGCCAATATGGCGTTCGCCCTCTTGGAGATGGCTCCTTCCTTGGATTTGAGGGAGCGCCTGATTTGCAGGAGGTTGTCGGAGGCCGTGTCTTTGACGTCCCCGTATTTGTCCAGGATGGCGTCTATCCTTCTCTGGACCTCGGGGAAACTCATGACAGGGGCGCTCATCTTCTTCAGGTTGGGATAGATCCCGTCCTTTATTGACATGAAGAAGTTGGTCAGTTTCCTGACGGTCTCGACCATGGTGCGGAGCTTCCCGAGCGAGCCGAGGTCGATAGTCCAGCCTTCCTCGGCGAGCGGCTCGAGGAAATAGAGGCAGTCGATGTAGCCGTTGGTGGGGAAGCTCTCCTCGAACATCATGATAAGCCTCATCTCGTCGGTGAGGGCTAATCTGTGGAATATGATCTTGGGGTCTGTGACGAAGGTCTCGCCGGCTACCCTCCCGACGGCGTATTCCGTCGAGCAGCGGTCAGAGATCATGGCCCGGATCTGGTCGAACCCGAGTTTCCCCTCAAGCCTGCGGTCTATTCCGTTCCCTTCGATCACTGCGCCTTCTCCTCCTTTGTCCCAAGCAAAAGCTTTAGCTCGTTGATGTTGCCGATGGGAGACAGCTGGCCTCCCCTGACGAAAGATATTCCCCCTGTCTCCTCGGACACGACCACCACGTCGGCGTCGGTCTCCTCGGATATTCCTATGGCGGCCTTGTGCCTCATCCCGAAACTCGCCGGGATGTCTGTCCTCTGGGTTATGGGCAGGGTGCAGCGGGCCGCCGAGACGCGGTCGCCCTCGATGATCATGGCGCCGTCGTGGAGAGGGGAATTCTTAAAGAAGATATTCATTATCAGCCTTTTGGAGACTTTGGCGTCGACCAGGTCCCCTGTCTCGGCGATGAATCTCAATGAGTCCTTGTGGGGCAGCGCTATCAGGGCCCCTGTCTTGGCCTCGGACATCGCCCCGCAGGCCTCGCAGATCTCGTTGACAGTCTCGTTCCCCAACGGGGTCTCCCTCGTGCCGAAGAGTTTGCCGAGCAGGTCCTTGCCCTTGCCGGCCACCCCGTACCTCGACCCGAGCTTCATCAGGAAATGCCTGACCTCGGGCTGGAAGATCACGATCAAAGCCAGCACACCCACGTCGATGAAGGTGCCGAGCAGGGCGTTCATCAGCCTCATGTTGAAGGCGGCGACCACCACCCGCAGCACGAAGAGAAGGATGACGGCGATGAATATACTCATGGCCGCGGAACCCCTGATCCACCTGAATATGAGATAGATCAGCCCCGCCACCATAAGGATGTCGACGCAGTCGGCGAGCGAGAGGCTCAAGAAACCGAATATCGCTAAGGATTCAGGACTCATGTCTTCTGTTTTCCGGTCCTGCAAAGATAGCGATTTCTCTTTGATTATAAGGGAATAGCGCTGTTGAAAACTTTGTTAATTGGAAAAATTTTAGTACCTTTGCTGCCCGCAAAAATGTGCGGGAGAATATAAATTATTCAGTTACAATTAATTAACCAAACCAATGCCTGGATTAATTGGAAAGAAAATCGGAATGACTTCCGTTTTCGGTGCTGATGGAAAAAATATTCCATGCACCGTCATCGAGGCTGGTCCGTGTGTTGTCACGCAACTGCGCACTGTCGAAAAGGACGGCTATGAGGCCGTGCAGCTTGCCTATGACGAAATCAAGGAGATACACGCCAGCGAGCCCCTCAAGGGGCACTTCAAGAAGGCAGGGACCACCCCCAAGCGCAAGCTCGT
>JAFROJ010000048.1 GCA_017429765.1 Bacteroidales bacterium
CGGCCCTTCGATCGTTCGACAGGCTTGCGGTGGGCTGGCTCGGGTCCGGCCCTTCGATCGTTCGACAGGCTTGCGGTGGGCTGGCTCGGGGACCGGGAAGGGCCTTAGACCGGAACGGGCAGGGAGATTCTTCGCTTCGCTCAGAATGACAGCCTGTGGTATGAGAGCCTGTGGTATGAGAGCCTGTGGCATGAGAGCCTGTGGTATGAGAGCCTGTGGCATGAGAGTCTGTGGCATGACAGTCTGTGGCATGACAGCCTGTGGTATGACAGCCTTGGCATGACAACCTATGTATGACTACCTGTGTATGACAACCTGTGGTGTGACAATAAGGGGTATGACAGCATATGTGTGACAGTATGGGGTGATGGGCCATTCGAGGGACTCTTCAGCTGGTGTTATGTTTGGTGTGTGTGGTTACGAAACTACGAATTGGCTGAATTTGTCTTCTTCGCGTTACCGGAGGTGGTCATGAGAGGACGAAATGGGCGTTTTTGTGATTCTTGCGCCACTGTAGGTGGTTGCGAAACGACGAAATGGCAGAGTTTGTGATTTTTCGTTACCGTAGGTGGTTGTGGGTGGGGGATTTAGCGGTAAGAGCGTCGGGGGTGTGTGAAAAAAATTAAAAAGTGATGCAAGGTTTTTCAAAAAGTGGATTTAGGATAGTGAGGTTTATGAGTGAAAAGCGGCCTGGAAAGGGTCGAGACGCGAAAAAACATCAAAAAATATTGTGTATTTAAGAATTCATGCTATCTTTGCAGGGACAAGTCGGCTCTCGCGTGACTGTTTTGACCGTGTCGCGAGGTTAACTTGTTAAAAGCAAGAGTTTTGGTTTCATACGAAATTATGTTTCTAACACTTTATTCAATTTTGTTTTAGTACTATGAACAAAAAATTCAAGAATCTGTTCCTTGCGGGCGCCCTCGTGTTGGGTCTCGCGGGAGTAGCCGTATCCTGTACGGACTACGATGATGACATCCAGAAATTGCAGAGTGACATCCAGAATGTCAACACCAACTTGAGCACTGTTCAGCAGCAGGTCACTGCTCTCCAGAACGCGATCAACGCTGGCTCTGTGATTACTAGTGTCACCGCTATCAGCGGAGAGCCTGGTGGATGGAAGTTCACCACCTCCGATGGCAAGAGCTACGACGTTCTTAACGGTGCTAAGGGTGCCAATGGCGCCGCCGGTAAGGATGGCGTGTACTACACACCGAACCCTGAGACGGGTTGCTGGGATCTCCACGATGGTGACACTGTCACCAACACCGAGCAGAGCTATCTTCCTGGTGGCGTTGTGGCTTATGACGCCGAGAAGAATGTTCTCTTTGTTAAGAATGGTGACGAGACCATCGAGCTCAGCCTTTCCGCTGGCGAGACTGGCATCGTGTTCATCCCTCAGTGCTACATCGACGGTGTCGAGGGTATGATCGGTGGCATCCTCTTCTACAATCCTCTTGAGCTCAAGAAGGACGCCAAGATCGACTCCAAGACCGAGGAGTGGGTCAGCAAGACCACCAAAGACGCCAACAACCGCGTCATCGATGTTCTCAAGCAGGTCAATCTCCCTATGGAGGCTCAGTACCATGTCAATGTCTCCGATTTCGAGCTTGATGACACCTTTGAGTATGCCTTTGTTGTCGAGGATGTTCCTTTCTATGACACCAGGGTCAAGAGCTCCAAGGACTTCAGCATTGTCCCTACCTTCAAGAGCTATGAGAACGGTATCCTGACCGTGAAAGTCACCATGACCGGTGAGGAGGCTTATGGTGATGACATCACCCGTTTCGCCCTCCAGATCACCAAGGACGGCAAGACCATCACCTCCGACTATGCCACTCTCTACTCCGAGTACATTGAGGACACCAAGATCGCCGATCCCAAGGCTGTCGTGAAGGAGTGCAAGCCCGCTGTCCCGAACTACGACGAGCACTACAGGACGAAGATCGCCGCCGCCGACGCTGGCGACGCCTATCTCCCCACTCAGCTTGTCTGGAGCGAGGGTCACGCTACTCTTAACGACGCTCACGCCACCTGCGACACCGCTGTCGTTTATGATGGCTCCATCGATCTCAAGACCATCACCACTGTCCACTATAAGCTCTATGGTGTTAACACCTGGAACAATGACGTGGAGATGACCGCTGACATGGCCAAGAAGCTTGGTCTCAGCTTCGTCTATGAGGTTGTCAAGAACTACAAGATCGGAACCCCTGTCACCGACCAGGCTGACTTCGTCACCCTCGCTGACGGTGTGTTCACTCCCAGGACTTACGAGACTGACGGTACCGCCGCTATCGGCCGTACTCCGATTGTCCGTGTTAAGCTCATGCTCGGCGAGGACATCGTCGCTGTCGCTTACATCAAGGTCTTCATCTCCCAGGTTGATCCTATCGGTCCTAAGTTCACTCTTCTCCCTGTCGACAAGGATGGCAAGAACATCTTCGCTTTCGACTGCAACGGTGCCAAGCTGACGACCACTGTTCCTGACATGAACACTATCCTCTACAACGGCACTCAGAAGAGCAAGAACGAGTTCCACGCTCTCTACACTGACTGGAAGGTCACTGACCAGTATCCTATTGGTAACGTCGTCGATGTTCTCGTGAGCCCTGCCGAGGGTACCCACGTGCTCGAGTGGACTGTTCCCGCCGACTCCCTCTGGAAGTATGCCGGAAAGGATATCGAGATCAACGGAAGGTACTTCAATCCTCAGGAGGAGGCTAATGGTGTCTATGTTGACGTGAAGCTCACCGCCTCTGTCGCTGACCTCGCCAAGGCTTTCAACCTTGATCCCGCCAATGGTGACTACATCACTGAGTACTGGACCGAGAACTACGCCGCCACTAAGTACAATGTGGTGACTCCTTCTCTCACCGACACCCTGGCCGCTGACGCCGCCAAGTGCGTGTTCAAGAACAACATCAACGCCTCCTTCGTGACTTATCCCGCCGGACATTCCAAGGCTGGCTTGCTGAAGATCAACGACGGTCTCACCGACCTCAAGTACTTCTTCTGCAACCCTGACGCTAATGTCAAGGATGAGGGCATGGTCGCTGTCAAGACTATCGGCAACCTGAATGTCAAGTTCGAGATC
Source organism: Bacteroidales bacterium (assembly GCA_017429765.1). GTDB lineage: Bacteria > Bacteroidota > Bacteroidia > Bacteroidales > UBA932 > Cryptobacteroides. The sequence continues at coordinate 3,098 of JAFROJ010000048.1, forward strand.
AAGGCTGACGGAACCGAGCTTTGGGCCGCCATCATGAAGGCTGACATGCCTAACGAGGTCCAAGTCGCTTCCCAGCTGGTCGCCAAGATCACCAACAACACCGCTGGTCCTGACTGGAATGTCTTCGAGTACCAGAAGGGCACCGTCGTGGCTGACACACTGTTGAACACTGGTAAGATGTTCGTCTACATCGGCGCGAAGGCCACCATGTGCGCTGACGCCAATAAGAAGGTCACCATCTCCTTCAACGGCCAGAACCACTTCCAGGCCAACATCATCCAGCCTGTCACCATCGCCACCAAGTCCAAGGACGGCTTTGTTGACGCTGTTGACTTCGGTGAGGTCGGCTCCTACATCAAGATCGAGGATCTCCTTGATCCTATCGATTGGCGTGGCCGCAAGTTCTCCGAGGGCCCTGGTAAACTCCACCTCGGCTACTGGAACTACTACGGACCGTTCGATGTGAAGATCGACATCGCCAGCGCCCAGTGCGACCTTAACGGCACACGTCAGGCTGTCCCTGTCACCATCGTCCTCAACCAGACTCCTGGCGCCGAGACCGGCACCATTGCTGTGACGGATCCTGTGACTGGCAGCGCTGTCAATCTCCCTGCCAACAAGGGTGGTTACCTCACCTACAAGAACAACGGTACCGTTGTCACCGGTGACTTCCACATCTTCGTCAAGGCTAAGGTTGGATATGGCTTCGGCTACATCGACACCGACTACATCGAGATCCCTGTCGCCAAGACCATTGGCCAGTAATCTCTACCGCAGATTCGAAATCGGAGGGACGTCCAAATGGGCGTCCCTCCTTTTTCTAGTCTTTTTCAGTATATTCGCGTCTGACGCTAATTTGATTGGATCATGATTTTTAAAAGAGTCGTTCTCAAGTCTTTGGCTTTGATGGTGATCGCCGCCGCGCTGGTCTCTTGCGGCAGGGCGAAAGGTAAAACAGACGGAGAAGGTCAGGCCTCCATCGTCTTTGACACCCAGGAACTTTGGATGGGATCTTTCCCCTCCACAGCCGGCCCTCAGTCCGTGGTCTTCACTTTCAGGAACGAGGGTGACGCCGATCTGGAGTTTCTCGACGTGGCCACCGGCTGCTGGTGCGTCTCCACGGTGTATCCCGAGAAGCCTTTAAAGCCTGGAAAGAAGGGAAAGATCGAGGTGACCGTGGATGTCTCGGACATGAAGCCCGGCAAGTTCCACCACTACGCTTATTTCGCCGTGAACGGCTCTCCGGCCCAGTTCACGCTCACTGTCAAGGGGGAGATAACCGAAAAATAGAGCGCTCTCTTGCTCAATTGAAAAAATAATGTTAAATTAGCCTCGTTAAAGCGCAATTTTATTCATTACTATCATGAAACGTATAATAACTATTCTTGCAAGTGTCGCGCTCGTCGCCTCGCTTTCTGTCGCCAACGCGCAGAAGAAGGATTTTGACCCGTACTGGTTCCTTCAGCTTCAGGGTGGTGTCGCCGAGACCATCGGTGAGACCGCTTGGACTAACCTTCTTTCCCCTTCTGGGGCCGTCTCCCTCGGATACCAGTTCTCTCCTGTCTTCGCCGCGAGGCTGAACGTCAACGCTTGGCAGGGCAAGGGCGCCGTCATGACTGATGTCTACAAGTACAACTATGTCGAGGGTGCTGTCGACCTCATGGCTGATCTCGCCTCCCTGTTCGCCGGCTACAAGTTCGACCGTACCATCAATCCGTACATCTTCGGTGGTGTGGGCGCGAACTACGCTTTCAACAACGATGAGGCCAACGCTCTCAAGTCCAAGTTCCCCACCACCAATTATCTTTGGGATGGCAAGAGCGTCTCTCCCGCCCTCAGGGCCGGTCTTGGCGTGAACATCAGGCTTTCCGACGCTGTCGCCCTCAACCTCGAAGGCAACTCCAGCTTCATCAACGACCACTTCAACTCGAAGAAGGGTTCCAAGGCTGACTTCCAGATCAAGGCTCTCGCCGGTCTGACCTTCAGCTTCGGTAAGGCGAAACCCGCCCCCGCCCCCGTGGTTGTTCCCGCTCCGGCCCCGGCCCCTGTCAGGGAGCCCGAACCGGCCCCTGTCGTCAAGGAGGAGCCCGTGATCGTCGAGCCCGCTTTCGAGTCTCTCCAGAGGAACATCCTCTTCATCATCAACAAGTGGGACATCCGTGACAGCGAGCAGCTTAAGATCGACGAGGTTGTCGAGGCCCTGAAGGAGCATCCCGACACCAAGGTCCGCATCTCCGGTTACGCTGACAAGGCCACCGGTACCGCCAAGAGGAACCAGTTCCTTTCCCAGAAGAGGTCCGAGGTTGTCGCCCAGGCCATCATCGACGCCGGCATCAGCAAGGACAGGATCATCACCGAGTACTTCGGCGACACCATCAATCCTTTCAACACTCCTGAGGAGAACCGTGTCGCGGTCTGCCTTGTGAAGTAAGGTCTGATTGACAAAAAAGAGAAAGAGGTTCCTTTGTGGAGCCTCTTTTCTTTTTTAGTCGATAATTCTGTATCTTTGTCTTAATGGAAAGCAAGATAGGATACATATCACAAATCATCGGCCCCGTCGTGGATGTCCGTTTCGAGACAGGATCGGACGAGGGGGCTTTACCCCGGATCCATGACGCCCTCAAGGTGGATAGGGGAGAGGGCAGAAGACCCCTTGTCATTGAGGTTCAACAGCACATCGGTGAAGAGACTGTCCGTTGTGTCGCCATGGACTCGACCGACGGCCTGAGGCGCGGGATGACCGCCACGGCGACTTTCGCCCCGATCTCGATGCCGGTCGGCGGGCAGATAAGGGGCAGGGTCATGAATGTCGTGGGAGAGACTATCGACGGTCTCGGGGAGCTCGACGGGGCCTCGACCCTGCCGATCCACCGTGAGCCTCCCAAGTTCGAGGATCTCACCACCTCCCAGGAAGTCCTTTACACCGGCATCAAGGTCATTGACCTCCTGGAGCCTTACCTGAAGGGAGGAAAGATCGGCCTCTTCGGGGGAGCCGGAGTTGGCAAGACCGTGCTGATCAAGGAATTGATTAATAACATCGCAAAGAAGCACAACGGATTCTCGATCTTCGCCGGTGTCGGCGAGCGTACCAGGGAGGGAAACGACCTGCTCCGCGAGATGATCGAGTCCGGGGTCATCAAATACGGCGAGGAGTTCGCCAAAAGCATGGAGGAGGGCCATTGGGATCTCTCCAAGGTGGACAGGGATGAGTTGGAGAAGTCCCAGGTGTCCATGGTGTTCGGCCAGATGAATGAGCCGCCGGGTGCCCGTCAGAGCGTTGCTCTCTCCGGACTGACCCTCGCCGAGTCGTTCAGGGACTCCGACACGGGCTACGGCCCAAGGGATATCCTATTCTTTATCGATAATATATTCAGGTTCACCCAGGCGGGTTCCGAGGTGTCCGCCCTTCTCGGGCGCATGCCGTCAGCTGTCGGTTACCAGCCGACCCTCGCCACCGAGATGGGCCAGATGCAGGAGAGGATCACCTCGACGAAGAACGGGTCGATCACCTCGGTCCAGGCGGTCTATGTGCCGGCCGACGACTTGACGGACCCGGCTCCCGCCACGACCTTCTCCCATCTCGACGCGACCACGGTTCTGAGCCGCAAGATAGCCGAGCTGGGAATATACCCGGCCGTGGATCCCCTGGAGTCGACCTCCCGCATCCTCTCTCCCGAGGTGGTCGGGAAGGAGCATTATGAGACTGCCCAGAGGGTGAAGCGTATTCTTCAGAGAAACAAGGAGTTACAAGACATAATAGCGATCCTCGGGATGGATGAGCTCAGCGAGGAGGACAAATTGACCGTCAACCGCGCGAGGCGTGTGCAGAGGTTCCTCTCGCAGCCTTTCCATGTGGCCGGCCAGTTCACCGGAGTGCCAGGTGTCATGGTGGACATCGCCGACACGGTCAGCGGATTCAAGAGGATCCTGGACGGCGAGGTGGACTATCTCCCGGAGCAGGCTTTCGTCAATGTAGGGACTCTGGAGGACGCTATCAAGAAGGGCGAGAAGATTCACGAGTCGGTGAGGAATGGAGAATAACATTCAGTTGGACATCATCTCCCCGGTCGGTACCATCGTCAGCCAGAAGGTCTGGAAGGTGGAGCTCCCGGGCGCCAAGGGACGTTTCGTGGTCTTGAAGGATCACGCTCCTTTGGTGACTTCGCTTGTGGAGGGGGAGATTGTGTTCGGCATCAGGGAGGGGAAGGACGGTGTGGTCCCGATCGTCTCGGGTTTCGCGGAGGTCTCCGGCAATCATGTGACGGCTTGTGTCGAGGTTTCATGAGGCGGTTCATTCTCATACTCATTCTCATAGCTGTTTCCGGCGCGCTGTCCGGGGCAGGCGAAGTCCATCCTCGCTTCGCTGCGGCTGAGTATCGCCTTACCCCGGCAGCGACGCCGGAACTGGCGGCGACGACAACTGACGACACGGAGGTCGAGCTGGACATGGACGAGTACCTGTACGGGCATGTGAGGGACTCTTACGAGTGGCACATCACGACCGTCAACGGCCGCCACATCAGCATTCCTCTCCCCGTCATCCTCGTCAGCAAGGCCGGCCGAGGCTTTTTCGCTTTCTCCTCCAAACATCTGGAAGAAGGTGAGTATCAGGGTTTCAGCATCTCAACGTCCGAGAAGCGCCCCGGGAAGATCGTGGAGAAAGGGCCGGACGGGGAGGAGATCCGCCCCTGGGATTTCTCCATCACGAAGAATGTCCTCGGACTCATGATCAACAGCGCCCTGCTGCTTCTGATCGTCTTGCTGACCGCCCGCTGGTACAGGAGGCACGACGCCACCAGCGAGGCTCCCTCCGGTGGGGTCGGGATAATGGAGATGATGGTCACCATGGTCGAGGACGACATCATCAAAGACTGCGTGGGAGAGGACTATAAACGGTACTCGCCGTACCTGCTGACAGCGTTTTTCTTCATATTCATAAATAACCTGATGGGGATTGTCCCCTTCTTCCCAGGAGGGGCGAACGTCACCGGAAACATCGCCGTGACGATGGTCCTGGCGCTCTTCACCTTCTTCGCCATCAACCTTTTCGGCAATAAGCATTATTGGAAGGAAATCCTCTGGCCGGAGGTCCCGACATGGCTGAAAGTCCCTATCCCCCTGGTGCCGGCCATAGAGATCATCGGCATGTTCACCAAACCTTTCAGCCTGATGATCAGGCTTTTCGCCAACATCCTGGCAGGACATCTGATGATCCTCGGAGTCGTGGCGATGGTGTTCCTGACCGCCAAGATGGGCATAGCCGTCAACAGCGGTTTCACGGCGGTGGCTGTCTTTCTGGGAATATTCATGGATTGCCTCGAATTGCTCGTGGCCTTCCTCCAGGCTTATGTTTTCACTATGTTGTCGGCCGTCTTCATCGGATTGTCGCGTCAAAAAGAGTAAACCAATAATTATTCAATATTCAGTATTATGACACCTTTAATGATTATTCTTCAAGCCGGGGTTTCGCTCGGAACGCTGGGAAAGGCCATAGGAGCCGCTATCGCCGCCTTCGCGGCCGCTTTCGGTATCGGCAAGATCGGCCAGTCCTCCCTTGAGGCCGGCGCCCGTCAGCCGGAGCAGGCGGGCCACTACAGGATGACCGCCATCATCATCAGCGCCCTTATCGAGGGAGCGAGCCTGTTCGCTATCGCTGTCTGCATGCTGATCAAGTAAGAGATGTCCCTTATCACTCCAGATTTCGGTCTGCTCTTCTGGATGACGCTGATTTTCGGCATCGTCCTCTTCGTGCTGGCCAAATGGGGCTTCCCCATGATCACTGACTCGGTCCAGAAACGGGCCGACAGGATCAACGAGTCGATCCGGATGGCCAAGGAGGCCGAGGAGAGGCTCAAGAACCTCGCCTCGGAGCAGGAGGCCCTCATCGACAAGGCCAGGAAGGAGCAGGCCCGTGTTCTCAAGGAGGCCTCGGATTCCCGTGACGCTATTCTGGAGCAGGCCAGAGTCCAGGCCAAGGATGAGGCGTCCAAGATCCTCGAGCAGGCCAAAACCCAGATAGCCGCCGAGAAGGAGAGCGCCTTGAGGGATGTCAGGAAGGAGGTCGCGGCCATCTCGGTGGCCGTCGCCGAGAAGGTTCTCCGGAAGGAGCTCGAGAAGGACTCCGGCCGTGACGAGCTTCTCGAGAAGCTTGTGGACGAGATATGAATACCGGAATGATCGCCTCGCGGTACGCCACCGCCTTGCTGGGGCTGGTCGATGAGACCGGCTCCGGGGAGGTCGCGCTGGCCCAGGCCCAGGCGATCCTTAAGGCTCTGGTCGAAGTCCCCGATCTCCGCAGGGCGCTCGAGGACAGGACCGGGGTCTCCGGCGACCGGAAGATCGCCTTGCTTGAGACTGTCGTCGAGGGCGACGGGAAGGGAGTTTCCCTGGCCCCGGAGCTGAGGCAGTTCGCCAAGCTATTGGTGAGGAACGGCCGCATTGGGGATATAGTCTTGATTCTTAAGAGTTTCGAGAGTGAGTACTACAAATCCCGAGGCCTTGTCCGCGGCAGGTTGATCCTGTCTTCGCCGGAGGATACTCTCGGCGAGGAGAATGAGCAAAGGCTGAGATCCTTGATCGAGGAGAAGACCGGGAAGAAGCTTATCCTGACCACTGAGATCGACGAGTCGCTCATCGGTGGTTTCAGGCTTGAGGTCGAGGACAGGCTCCTCGACGCGTCGGTGTCCCGCCAGCTGGACATCATCCGTAGGAGATTCGAGGAGAAGAATCGTAGAATCGTTTAGTTTTAAGGCGTTTATATGGCGCGAGACAACAATAACATAAGACCGAGCGAGGTCTCGCAGGTGCTTCTGCGGCAATTGAAAGACATTGACACCTCACTCCATTTCGAGGAGGTCGGGAAGGTGCTCCAGGTCAGCGACGGAGTGGCCAGGATGTATGGATTGACCAACGCCGAGGCCGGCGAGCTGTTGGAGTTCGAGAGCGGCGTGAAAGGTGTCGTGATGAACCTGGAACAGGATAATGTGGGAGCGGTGCTGCTCGGGCCCACGGACGCGGTCAAGGAAGGCATGACTGTCCGTCGGGTCAGGAGGATAGCCTCGATCAAGGTGGGCGAGTCCATGCTCGGCAGGGTGGTGGATCCGCTCGGGACACCGCTCGACGGCCTGGGCGACATCGAGGGCGACCTCATCGAGATGCCCCTTGAGCGCAAGGCTCCTGGAGTCATATTCCGTCAGCCTGTGACCGAGCCTCTCCAGACCGGATTGAAAGCCGTCGACGCGATGATCCCGATCGGCCGCGGCCAGAGGGAGCTGATCATCGGCGACCGCCAGACCGGAAAGACATCGCTCGCTATAGACACCATCATCAACCAGCGTTCCAACTTCGAGAAAGGAGACCCCGTCTATTGCATCTATGTCGCTGTGGGTCAGAAGGGTTCGACTGTCGCGAACATTGTTGAGACCCTGCGTTCCTTCGGGGCGATGGAGTACACTATCGTGGTGGCCGCCACGGCGGCCGATCCCGCCGCGCTGCAATATTTCGCGCCATTCGCCGGAGCCGCCATAGGGGAATATTTCCGGGACACCGGCAGGTCGGCCCTTGTGGTCTATGACGACCTGTCCAAGCAGGCGGTCGCCTACAGGGAGGTTTCCCTTATCCTGCGCCGTCCGTCGGGCCGCGAGGCCTATCCGGGGGATGTGTTCTATCTCCACTCCCGTCTCCTCGAGAGAGCGGCCAAAATCATTGACCAGCAGGAGGTTGCGGAGACTATGAACGATCTTCCCGACTCCCTGAGGGGGAAGGTGAAGGCCGGAGGGTCGCTGACCGCGCTTCCCATCATCGAGACGCAGGCCGGGGACGTCTCGGCTTATATCCCCACAAATGTCATCTCCATCACGGACGGCCAGATCTATCTTGAGCCGGGGCTGTTCAATCAGGGGCAGAGGCCCGCTATCAATGTGGGTATATCGGTGTCCAGGGTCGGCGGCTCGGCCCAGGTTAAATCCATGAAGAAGGTGGCCGGGACGTTGAAGATCGACCAGGCGCAGTACGGCGAGCTGGAGTCGTTCTCCAAGTTCTCGTCCGACATGGACAAGGTGACGGCCATGGCCTTGGACAAGGGCCGTAAGAATAACAAACTCCTTGTGCAAGCGCAATATTCACCTATGCCGGTCGGGGAGCAGGTGGCCATCCTTTATTGCGGCACGCGGGGCCTGATGAGCGAGATATCCGTGGATCAGGTCGATGAGTTCCAGAGGTCGTTCCTGGATCGGATGAGGGCCTCCCATCAGGATGTCCTGGACCTGCTCGGGGCCGGGAAGATCGACGACTCGATCACCTCGGTCCTGGAAGAGACCGCTGAGGCAGTTGTCAAGTCGCTTGTAGTCAAGGAATAAGCAGATGGCGTCATTAAAGGAGATAAAGGGCAGGATCGCCTCGGTCCGGAGCACGCTGAAGATAACCTCGGCGATGAAGCTTGTGTCTTCGGCCAAGCTTCGCAAGGCTCAGCAGGCTATCGCCAACATGCTCCCTTACGAGCGCCAGCTCAGGCGTCTTCTTGTCAACACCTTGGCTTTCGGCACTTTGGACGTGTCGGCGAAGCCGGGGGGGAAGATCGCTATCCTGGCCTTCTCCTCGAACTCGTCCCTCTGCGGGGCGTTCAACTCCAACGTCATCAGGAAGACGCTCTCCGTGATCGGGGAATATCGTTCCGCCGGGATCCCTGATGAGGACATCATCGTCTATTCAATCGGAAGGAAGATGATGGAGGCCATGAGGAAAGCCGGTTTCCCGTCCCCGAAAGATTATTCCGGGATGTCCGAGTCGCCGGACTACGAGTCCGCCGCGGCTCTCGCCCAGGCGCTTTTCTCCGACTTCATGTCGGGAAGGCTGTCCAGAGTCGAGCTGGTGTATAACCACTATAAATCAACGGCTTCCCAGCCCACTATCAGGGAAACCTATCTTCCGATGGAGTCCTCGGGAGGGGCCCCGGGGGCGCCGGTAGAAGCTGAGTCGTCGAGGGGAGTTGTTGGGTTGCCGAGGGTAGCCGCGGCAGCGCCGATGGGGGAGGCGATAGTCTCCGAGTATCCTGATGACATATTCATTGAGCCTTCCGCCGGAGAGTTGCTGGAGGCCTTATTGCCAAAAGTCCTGAGGCTGAAGATCTACGCCACCCTGCTGGACAGTTCCGCCGCCGAGAACGCCGCCCGCGTCGTGGCGATGCAGACCGCCACCGACAACGGCGAGGACTTGCTCGACTCCCTCACGCTTGAATACAACAAAGGCCGTCAGCAAAAGATCACCTCCGAGATCCTCGACATCGTCGGCGGCTCCCTGCAATAGCCGCCTATCATCCCCTTCCCTTCGCCCAGGTGGCTCAACATACGGTCCCTGAGCAAGCCTGCCGTGAGCCAGCCGTGTACCCCGAGACAGCCTGCCATGAGACTGCCGAACGGTCGAAGGGCCGGCACTTGTTGTACTACCTCTATGTCTGTGTCGTCAACTCATCGCGAGTCAGCGTGGGTGCATCAGGTGCGAATACGGCCCAAACGTCTTCCCAGAACCGCCCATGGTAGCGCAAAGAATACGAATATGTCAAATTCGTATTCTCATAACCACCTATGGAAGCCCAAAGAAAACGAATTCGGCTAAAACGTCGTTTCAGAACCACCACGCCTATTATAGAACAGGCCGAAAGTAATTCGAACGTCGCAGGTGGAACCTCCAATGTCGCACTTGTGCCGAAAACCCAGACAGAATGGCCCTAGTGGAACCTCCAATGTCGCACTTGTGCCGAAAACCCAGGCAGAATGGCCCAGGTGGAGCCGCCAAAGTCGCACTTGTGCCGAAAACCCAGGCAGAATGGCCCAGGTGGAGCCGCCAAAGTCGCATCTCGTAATCCACCGATTCCTGAGTCAGCCTGTCATCCTGGGGCCTGCCCTGAGCTTGTCGAAGGGCGAAGCGAAGAATCTCCATGCCCCGGTCCTGAGCCCCCTCCCCGGTCCCTGGGCCTGTCGAAGGGTTGCCCGGACTACTCGTGTCGGCCATGCTGGCGGCTTCGCTAACTCGGACCTGCCGGCCCTCAGACACACGCTCCGCTTATCGCCGCCTGGCTCTCGCTCCCCACGTCCGTTTTCCTAAGGCCGCCGCGGGGCGTCATCCCCCTCGGCCCCTCATCACGACATCTCACCTCGGGACCTCAGCCAGGACTCGACCGGCAACAGTCGGGTGCGAGGAGGACCTTTCATGGAGTCCACCGCAGCGCGCGAGCTGTTCCCGGCGCTCTTCGCAACCAAGCGGCGGCGGTGCCGTGGCATGAGACCCTTCGCAATGCTCAGGGTGACATTATGGTGGCAGGCTCAGTGTGACATTATGGTGGCAGGCTCAGTGTGACATTATGGTGGCAGGCTCAGTGTGACATTATGGGGGCAGGCTCAGGGTGACATTATGGGTGGCAGGCTCGAGATGACGCCTGAGGCGAAAAGCCGGGGAAAAATGCGCAGGTGGAAGAACATGTGCCGCGACTGAGCCCAGGCGCTGCTGTTGATCCTTTACAAAGGCTGGAAGTACAACACCAGAAACTGGAAGGACAACACCAGAAACTGGAAGGACAGCGCCAGAAGCTGGAAGGACAACGCCTGAAAGAGGAAGGATAACGCCAGTAATGGGTTCAGGGACTACAATACTATAGGGAAACCGCCACGGACGGGGATGGGGCGTGGTCACCATCCGGATGTGAAATGATATATTCATTCAACAAGAAAGTCCTTTAGTGAATTGTGCCAGATAACCAGATAATGTGTATATTTAAGGGAGAAAATGATCTTGTCATGCGGATGAATGTGTCAAGGCTTTTGGCCATGTGCCTCTTGGGAGGCTTGCTGTGTATGGTCTCGTGCGGGAAGACCAGGGAAAGGGTCATCCTTGGAGACGAGCGGTTCGAGGAGTATGTCCCCGGGCTGGAAGGGAAAAGGGTGGCTGTGTTCAGCAATCACTCCGGGATAGTCGGAGACGTCGTGAAGGGCTCAAAGCTCGCGGACGCCCTTGACCCGAGCGGCGGCCGCCTCTTTTCGGGGAAAGACTTTGACAGGATCGCCGGCATTCCGTTCACCGAACCTTCCGAGCCGGGAGGGACGATCGAATACGGTCCCCATCTGGTGGATATCCTGCTGGAGAAGGGAGTGGACGTGAGGGCCATATTCTCGCCAGAACATGGTTTCAGGGGCACCGCGGACGCCGGTGAGGGGGTCGAGAGCGGTGTTGACGAGAAAACCGGGGTGGAGATCCTGTCGCTCTATGGGAAGAACAGGAGTCTCGGAGACGAGGCCATGGGCAAATTCGATGTGCTGCTGGTCGATATCCAGGATGTGGGGCTGAGGTACTACACCTACTATGTCACGATGCATCACCTGATGGAGGCCTGCGCGAGATATGGTAAGAAAGTGATCATTCTTGACCGTCCCAACCCAAACGGCTTCCTGGTGGACGGCCCCATCCTTGACATGTCTTTCAAGTCTGGCGTCGGCTGGCTGCCGGTCACGACGGTCCACGGGATGACGCTCGGTGAGCTAGCGCTTATGATCAACGGGGAGGGTTGGATGGAAGACGGCCTCAAGTGCGACCTCGAGGTGGTCCCCTGCCTGAATTATGACCATTCGACCAGGAAGACTCTGATTGTGCCCCCGTCCCCCAACCTGAAGGACATGAGAGCCGTGTACCTCTACGCCTCGACCTGCTATTTCGAGGGCACGGTGGTGTCGCTGGGCAGGGGGACCGACTATCCTTTCGAGATGTTCGGCCATCCGGACATGCCGGACAGGGGATATTCATTCACCCCGAGGAGCGTTGCGGGGGCCAAGAATCCACCTCTGCTGGATCTGGAGTGCCACGGTTTCGACCTCACGGGAAAACCTCTCGAGGAGATTTGGGAAGAAGGGATCAATCTTGAATATGTGGTCACCGCCTTCAAGGATTTGAATATGGGTGAGGCTTTCTTCGGGAAGAACAATTTCTTCAACCTTCTCGCCGGGGTGGGTTACATCAAGGAGATGATTCTCGCTGGGGCCTCCGCCTCGGAGATCAAGGCCCGCTGGAAGGATGATGTAGAGGAGTTCAAGGTTCGCCGCCGCTCGTATCTCCTTTATGATGAATGAGATAGGTAAAAAATATAACGGAAGCGTGTCTCACGACGAGCTTCCGTTGTTTTGTCCAATACTTATGAAATAACTATTGAGTCAGTTTTTGGTTTATGGGTAAAAAATTATGTCGTTTTAACTTTATACCATTTCCGTGCCAAAGCTAAACTCCGGGAATTATTTTTTTGAATATTTTTTAGCTATATTTACAATACAATTAAATCAACACTGAAACATGGTACGTAGAGATTTCCTGAAAGCCTCCGCACTCGGAGCCGCGGGTATTATGATGCCTGCCGGTATTATCAACGCCTCGGCCGCGCCTATGGCCCCGGCTAAAAAGTCAGCCAACGGCAAGATCAACATGGGTTTCATCGGCCTTGGACAGCAGGCGATGTATCTGCTGAACGGGTTCATGTCGATGGACGATGTGCGCGTGGTCGCCGGTTGCGACGTGTATGACATCAAGAGGGACCGTTTCGTCAAGAGGGTGACAAAGTATTACCAGGACAAGGGCGAGAAGAAGGTCAAGGTCGATGTCTATGAGGACTATCAGGATGTCCTCGCGCGTCCCGACATCGACGCTGTCGTGATCGCCGTCCCCGACCATCAGCACGCCATCATAGCCATCGCGGCTTGCAAGGCCCTGAAGGACGTCTATCTTGAGAAACCTCTAACTTTGACCATATACGAGGGCCAGCAGCTTGTCAAGGCTGTCCGCAAGTACAACAGGATCCTCCAGGTGGGAAGCCAGCAGCGCTCCAGCGACGAGTTCTTCCACGCCACCTCCCTCGCCCGCGAGGGTGAGCTGGGTAAGATCCAGAGAGTCAAGGTCTTCGTCGGAAGGAACAATGTCAACACCGAGACCGGCGCCCCGATGCCGTGCAAGCTCCCTCACATGGAGGTTCCCGCCGGACTGAACTGGGACAAGTGGCTCGGACCTCTCCCGACATCCGTCTACTATCACTCCGATCTCGACCCGATCATCTCCGACGAGCATGACGAGCAGCTCTGGGGCGCGTGGCGCTGGTACAAGGTCACCGGCGGTGGTCTCATGACCGACTGGGGCGCCCACATGTTCGACATCGCCCAGTGGGCTCTCGGAAAGGACGGCACAGGCCCCGTCGAGGTCATTCCTCCGGGACACAGCTTCTACGATCACCTCACCTACAAGTATGACAACGGGATCATCATGACCGAGGAGCCTTACGACGGAAGCACTCCCGGCGTGCAGATCTATGGTGAGAATGGCTGGATCAAGGTCTCCCGCGGCAAGTTCGAGGCTTCCGACAAGAAGTTCGACATGAAGAAATCCGCCGGTGACGACTCGGTTCCTTACGAGACCAAGGTGGGTCACCACAGGAAGTTCATCGAGGCCATCAAGTCCAGGATCGACCCTAACGTCCCTGTCGAGGTCGGCCACTCATCCTGCACCGTCTGCAACCTTGGCAACATCGCCATGGAGCTCGGCAGGCCTGTGGTGTGGAACCCGATCGTCCAGAAGTTCATGAACGATCCGGAGGCCACCAAACTGCTGCACTACGACTATCGTCCCGGCTACAGCCTCGATGTGTAGTTGAGATTTATCGGACTTCTATCTCTGATATTGACATGGTTCCGGCGGGAAGCTTCCCGTCGGAACTTATTTTGATGTACCTGGCGCTGACCGTCGGGAAGGTTATGGTCTGCCAGGTGGAGTCTTCAGGCAGTCCGGCGGAGAGGAGGGCGACATCCTTGTAGCGCACTCCGTCGATGGATGCTCTGACACGGCAGCGCTCCGGCGCGAGGACGTTCCCGCCCTCAGTGACCCAGGCTATGTCGCATTCGCTGACGTTTCGCTCTGTCCCGAGGTCTATGCTGATCCAAGGGGAGGTGTCCCCGACGGCGGGAAGCCAGCGGGTGCGGGGCGATCCGTCCGTGACGCATATTCCCGGACGGCCTCCATGGTAGAGGTCGGGAACCCTGCTGGACTCGGTGACGGCTCGGCCCAAGGCGAAGCCCTGGGGCCTCCGCAGGACCTCCCACTTGCGGATGGAGACCGGCCCTTCGGGCAGCGAGGCCGTGAATATCAGATTCCTTGAGGCATCCTCGGGCACATTGACCTTGACGGTCCTGGAGGCCCTGCCGTGGGCTTCCGCCTCAAGGGTGAAGACTTCCTTAAGGAGAGAGTTCCCGCCAGCGTCCTTCAACTCGGCCGTGACCTCCCTGGAGACCGCCTTGCCGTCCCTGCTCTCGTTGATGAGAACGATTGTCGGCTCCAAATCCATTCCGGCGAGGACATCCTCCCGATAGTCGTCGACAACCACGGTGACGGGGGCGAAGGCGCTCTTGAAGCGCTCGACCACCTCGGGGCGGATGACCGGAGTGGTGATGTCGGGGCTGAGAATATCCCCGGTCCAGGCTTTCCCGGCGTCTTCGAATGAATATGTCAGGGAGGTGAAATGGTGGATGCCGGCGATCTTGGCCCTGACGCGCCAGAATTCGGTAAGAAGGCCCACGCTCCAGGCGTAATACTCCCGCCTGTCATCACGGGTGGCGTCAGCGGGCAGATTGTGGTCGTAATTGCCTTTGCCCAGGATGGTCGCGTCTCCGTTGCGGTTGATCCAGTCCCAGCCATATTCATTGATGATCTTGGTGAGGCCGTCGTCCTGACCGCCCGGATAGATGCTCATCGTGCCGTCGGTGACAGTCCCGTCGTAGAAGTTGAGGTAGCCGGGGGAGAAGTCGCTCTTGATATAGAGGTAGGGGTGGTACTCTCGGACATCGTTCTTGTCGGGGTTGGGGGTGGTCCATCCGATCTCGAAGGGGCGGCCCTGGAAGTCGTGTGGCTTGAGCGCGGCGGCGAGATCCCTGAACCAGGGCTGAAGGCTCTCGTTCTGGAGGTCTATGATGACTATCGAGGGATGGGTTCCGCGGTCCCGCAGCCAGTCCATATATTCAGGAAGGAGTGTCTCGCCATTGACTGGGGCGGTGTGGGTGTGACGGCGGTCGCCGCAGGTCCAGAATGGATATTCGTCCTGGATCATCAGGCCCATCTCGTCGCTGAGGTCGTACCATAGCTCGGGGGCGGCTGAGATGCAGTTGCGGAATGAGTCCCAGCCGATCTCCTTGAAGGAGGCGAAAAGCTGCCGCATCCACGCCTCGTCCCAAGGCTTTCCGCCGCACTGGGGGTCGTCGAAGAAGCGGAACAGGTCGGTGTTGGTGCCGAGCAGGAAGCGTTCCTCGCCGTTCAGCAGGAAACGCTCGTTCTCGGGATCGACCTTGAATGTCCGCATCCCGAAACGCGTCGAGAACGAGTCTCCCGCCGTGCTTGCCGTCACGGTGTAGAGGCGGGGATGCTCGGGCGTCCAATTGTCTTTCTCCGGGTCGAAGCCTTTGAGCGGGATATCGACGGTCACCTGCCTGGTCTCCTCTGGCTGGAGAGGGGCGTCTTCGACCTTGACCTTGTTCCGGCCCACGGCGAAGCGTACTGTACCGTCGGCGGGGGAGTCCCCGCCATTGAATATGGTGGCCCGGACGCTGACCGCTCCGCGGTCCAGTTCCGCCCTGGTCTCTATCCGGATCACAGCGGGCCATCCGGACTCGATGATGGTCACCGAGTCGAATATTCCAGGATAGTAATGCATTCTCTCATAGTCGCTTCCGTTGTTGGCCACGGGGGAGCCGTCGGTCAGTACATCCTCCACGGACTTGACCCGGACGAGAATCTCGTTCTCCTCCCCGGCTTTGAGGAAGGGACGTATGTCGGTCTCGCTCGCGCTGAAATTGTAGGGGTAGAAGTCAGCCTTCTCACCGTTGATGAATATCGTCCGCCCGAACTCGGCCTTGGCGATCCGCAGGACGACTCTGGGGGGAAGATCGCGGGGAGCCTTGTAGGTGGTCCTGTACCAAAGGGCGCCGTGGGTTGAATACTCCGCCTCGGGGGTCATCAGGGGGAAATGGCCCGGCACCGGGATCCTCCGGTCGAACGTGGCCGGTATCTCATCCGAGTCCGCGTCGGCCGCTATCGCCGCCTCCCAGACTCCGTCCAGGGAAAGTGTCCGCCTGCCGCCGTTGCCGCCGTTGTCGGCGCAGCCGGCGAGCGAGGCCAGGACGATTATTATTGTCAAACAGTTAAAGCTCTTTCTCATTTGAGGGTGGACAGTTGTTGTTAGTAAATGTACGATATTTTGGCCAATAATGTCAAATAAGGGTCAGGGAATCATATCAAGACGTGAATCGGCGTGGTTTATGGAGCGGGCTCTTTTCTACTCGTCGTTCGCTATCCAGGAGCAGGTGCTCCGGCTCGGACGAGTCATCAAACCTTGAGAAGTTGTGCTATGCCTTGCACAACATGACTGTCTTGAGGAGCCGTCCTCCGGAGATGGCCGCCGAGATCTTCGAACTGTTGTTTGATTCGGCTGAAATCGCTAAATTCGCTCCTGAAGAAAGAATCCGATACGAACACGACATGACCACAGAACGAGACATCCGCAACCAGATAGCCTACAGTCGGGAGGAGGGCCGGGCTGAGGGCCGTGAACAAGGCCTTGCTGAGGGCTTGGAGAAAGGCAGGGCAGAGGGAAAGGCTGAAGAGAGACTCCTTATTATGAATAACCTTAAAGACAACGGCTTCTCTGACGAGGAGGTGGCCTCTATTATGGGGTAAGGGCCTAGCCTGCCTGTCTTTTTCTGGTCTATTATCAGGAATGATTGATATTGATTGGTTCTAGTGGAACCTAAAGGACTTTGCGAAGTCTTCCGACAGGGTCATGCTTATGGAAGATGTTGATTATTAGGCTATAATGCAGAAAGGCTGTTACACTTTAGACCAAAAATGCCCCGCAGAACGTTCTGCAGGGCATTTTTGCGGAGAGAGCGAGATTCGAACTCGCGATACCCTTTTGGGGTACACACGCTTTCCAGGCGTCTGTGCATCTCCGTGTGAGCCTCTTTTGTGTGGTGATAATCAGTTGGTTATCGTTTTGTAAATATCTTAATTATATCAGTTTCGAGCTATTTGCGAGTGTTTTTAACACTAATAATGTTCTCATCGGTCAATTTCCGAATAGTCAGCGTGTCACTATACAAATATATGTTTTTTCTTTTTACCAGCAAAAATTAGTCAAGTATTTTGCGTAAATAACTTGACTTTTGTATCTTTGCATCATCATGAGAGTAGCAGCACTGGTTAAATCAAGGATTGATTCTTTTCCGGCAGGGTATGTTTTTACCTTGTCCGATTTTGGATTGGATCCATCTAACGAGATTGCACTGGCCAAACTTCTCAGTCGGATGGCGGCCTCAGGTGAGTTGATGAAGGCGGCTAAAGGAAAGTATTATAAACCACGTAAGACAGCATTCGGGGTATTGAAGCCTGCGTATGAAGAATTGGTCAAAGACTATCTGGTCAAGGATGGAGAGATAATCGGCTACATCACTGGTACAGCTGCATTCAGCCAGATGGGGCTTACAACGCAGATTTCTTCTGGTATTATGATAGGAACGAATAAGTACCGTCGTCCGCTTATCCGGGCGGGATATCAGGTGCGATTTCTTATGCAGGAGAATCCTATCGAAGAGGAGAATGTCGATTTGCTCCTTATTTTGGATGCCATAAAACTCTTCCGGGAGATACCAGGGACTTCGCCAGCCGAGGCGTGCCGCAAGATTATTGACTTGATCAGGAGTCTTGATGACAATCGAGCTGCGGAACTGGAACGACTTTCTTTGAAGTACACGAATTATGTTCGGGCAGTACTCGGTGCCATTCTTGAGTATCTGGGACGTCCCACAAATCTTGTCCGCAAGTCACTCAATGGTGTGAGCAGCTATACTTTACCCATCCCTTTGTCGGTTTTACCCACTAAAAAGAATTGGAAGATCAATGAACCTACACGAGAATAAACAACTCTTCGCTGACGCAATCCTTGCCGCCTCCCAGTCCAGGGAAGACGGAGGCCTTGGTATCAAACAGGTCTTCCTAGAGAAGGATTATTGGATTACCCGCTCGCTGAAACTACTGGCGGAGAGTCGTGATGCTGATTCCGCAGTTTTTAAAGGCGGGACATCGATATCTAAGGCTTATGGGCTAGGGGCTCGCTTTTCTGAGGATATTGACATTGCCATCACTAGGGACGACAGCCGAACGGACAACCAGACGAAATCTTTGATTTCCAGAGTCTCTCGTTCCATGTCAGATGGTTTGGTAGAGAAGGAAATGCCTGATACGAGAAAGTTTTCCAAGTATAGGAAAGTGTATTATAGTTACCCTCAATTGGAAGGGATAGGTAGTTCAGGCGCTGTCAAACCCGGACAGATTCAGTTTGAGATTGTTTCCTTTGCCAATCCATATCCATTCCACCCTGCCAGGATTGGATGTCTGCTCCGTGATTACTTGCTCAAGGAGAAGCGGGAGGATCTAATTCAAGAATATGGTCTTGATGTATTTGAAGTAAATGTACTGGACCTCCGGCGTACGGCTACTGAGAAACTGGTTTCTCTTTTTCGTAATTCTCTGGCTGATGATTATCCATCCGAGTTACGTGCCAAGATTCGCCACTTCTATGATCTTTATTATTTATGGCATGATGCCGACTGCAGGAAGTATATCAAGAGCCCATCGTTCCAAACAGATTTCTATAACCTTTTCATAGAGGACCAGGCGCGCTTTAAAGAACCAATTGGCTGGCGGAACCGAGTTTTAACCGATTCTCCGCTGTTGAATGACTTTGCCGCCGTGTGGAATTATTTAAAACCGGTTTATGAATCCGAATTACCGGAACTAGCGTTTCGTAAAGTGCCGACACCAGAGGATGTTTATGAAAGCGCTATGAGCCTTTTCGAGTTGCTTTAAGAATTATACAGATAGTAATAACATGGCGAATATATCCCAAAAACAAGCAGCGAAAGCATTCGTCCAGGAATGGTCCGGCAAGGGCTATGAGAAGGGCGAAACCCAGCGTTTCTGGCTCTCCCTGTTGCACACGGTCTTCGGCATCGACAACCCCATGAAGATGATGGAGTTCGAGTTGCCGGTCAAGACGATCACCAAGGAGAAAGGCTCCGACTTCATAGATGGCTACATCACGCCGACAAAGGTATTGATTGAGCAGAAGGGCTCCCACGTTGACCTCAGCACCAAATACCGCCAGAGTGACGGCCAGGAGTTGACTCCATACCAGCAGGCCCGCCGCTATGCTGCAGGACTTCCATTGTCGATGGCTCCACGGTGGATTGTGGCCTGCAACTTCACCACCTTCGAAGTTCACGACATGGAGCACCCGAATGATGCCCCGGAAGTCATCCAGCTGGCCGACCTTGAGAAAGAATACCATCGTCTTTCCTTCCTGGTTGATGAGACCAATGTTCACCTCAAGAAAGAGCTGGAAGTTTCCATCCAAGCAGGTGAAATCGTCGGTGTGCTCTACGACAAGATTCTGGCCCAATACCGCAACCCGGAAGACCCCGAGACACAGAAGTCCCTGAACAAACTCTGCGTCCGCCTGGTATTCTGTCTCTATGCAGAAGACGCCGGCATATTCGGCACCAAGAATATGTTCCACGACTATATGGAGCAGTTCCCGGCAGCGATGTTCCGCGAGCAGCTGATTAAGTTGTTCCGCATCTTGGACCAGAAGCCCGAAGACCGCGACCCCTACGAGGACGAGAAACTGCTGGCTTTCCCGTATGTCAATGGCGGAATGTTCGCCGGCGACATTGAGATACCGAGGATAAACGACGAGATCCGCACACTCATTCTGCAGCGGGCGTCAGATGATTTCGACTGGAGCCTGATTTCTCCCACCATCTTCGGTGCCGTGTTTGAGTCCACACTGAATCCGGAAACCCGCCGTGCTGGCGGCATGCACTATACCAGCATCGAGAATATCCATAAGGTCATTGACCCGCTCTTCCTGGACGATTTGAAAGCAGAGCTGGCCGACATCAAAGCCACGACGGTAGCGAAAACGAAAAAAGAACGAGCCTACGCATTCCAGGATAAGCTGGCAAGCCTCAAATTCTTCGACCCTGCCTGCGGCTCCGGCAACTTCCTTACGGAGTCTTACACGTCCCTGCGTCGACTCGAGAACGAGGCGCTTCGCATCATCTACGGAGGCGACCGCGTGATTGGTGAAATGGCCGACCCAATCAAGGTCTCCATCAACCAGTTCTACGGCATCGAAATCAATGACTTTGCCTGTTCCGTCACCCAGACTGCTCTTTGGATTGCAGAGTCCCAGATGATGGCGGCCACAGATGAGATTGTTGGATTCAACCTTGACCCGTTGCCGCTCAAGACCTACACCAACATCCACGAAGGCAATGCTCTCCGGATGGATTGGAACGAGGTCGTCGCACCAGATGAGCTGGACTACATCATGGGTAATCCGCCGTTCCTCGGCTACTCCATTCAGAATGAGAGCCAGAAGGAAGACATGCTTTCTGTACTTGTTGACGAAAACGGGAAGCCCTACAAGACTGCGGGGAAAGTCGACTATGTTTCTGCCTGGTACTTCAAGTCTGCAATGATGATGAAGGAGAATCCGGCAATTCACGCTGCTCTTGTATCCACGAACAGTATCACTCAAGGAGAGCAGGTAGCTGGAATCTGGGCTCCTCTGATGAATCGTTTTGAAGTTCACATTGACTTTGCCTGGCGCACATTTATCTGGGATAGTGAGGCTAATCAGAAAGCACACGTTCATTGTGTTATCGTGGGCTTCTCAGTTGGTGCTACATCCAAGATGCCGGCTCTCTATACCAAAGAAGGCTCTGTGAGGGTTTCGCATATCAACGGCTATCTAATTGATGCTGATGATGTATTCATCGACAATCGTAGTTACTCCCTTATGCTCAGTTCCAGCTATGACCACGGGTAATCGTCCGGCAGACGGCGGGAATTTGATTATTGAGGCAAATGACTATGACGCATTCTTGGAAGCAGAACCCGCCGCTGCCAAATACATCAAGAAACTCGTTGGTAGCGAAGAATTCATCAATAATAAGAAGCGCTATTGCCTTTGGCTTGTTGGCGTTTCTCCAGCCGAGTTGAGAAAGATGCCTAAGGTGATGGAAAGAGTCACGGCTTGTCGCGAGAATAGACTTGCTGCACCAGATCCGGGGCGGAGAAAACTTGCCGATCGTCCTACTCTCTTCCGGGAGACGAAGAATCCAGCGACATACATAATTGTTCCAGCCGTTTCCTCGGAGAGGCGGCCGTATGTTCCGATGGGCTTTCTTACAGAAGACACTATTCCCACCAATCTTGTGACCATTATTCCAGACGCGTCTGAATATCATTTTGGCATCTTGGAATCTTCGGTACACATGGCCTGGATGAGAGTCGTTTGTGGAAGACTTAAGAGTGATTACCGGTACTCCAAGGACATTGTTTATAACAATTTCCCTTGGCCGGCAAATCCTGACGAGGCTCTAATTGTAAAAATCAGTGCGACAGCCCAAGGGATTCTCGATGCCCGCGCACTTTATCCGGACAGCAGCCTTGCAGATCTGTATGACGAAGTGGCCATGCCCCCCGAACTCCGCAAGACCCACCGCGCCAACGACGCCGCCGTCCTGGAGGCATACGGCTTCCCCAAAGACGCCACCGAATCCGACATCGTCGCCCGCCTCTTCAAAATGTACCAGGAACTAACGTCACGCTAACGTAAAAACCACCTTGAAGGAAATCCTCACATACATCGGCCTTGCGGCATTAGGCGCATTGGTTCTCTATCTGATAGTCAAGTCTATCATTGAGAGCATCAAGCGTGAACAATTCCGCAAGAAGAACCGTGAGACTCAGTTCTCAGGCAGCGCTGTAAAGGAGGAAAAAGGATTCTGGGCATCTCTGTTTACTCCCAAGTATAGCAGCCGGGCAGAGGCGATTGGTGATTATGGCGAGAAAAGAGTCTCCTCCTTCCTGGAGGATTTGGACTGCGGAGACTACAGGGTTTACAATGACCTTCTGGTTCGTAACGGGAATTACACCACGCAGGTCGACCATATCATTATCTCCCGATATGGCGTATTTGTGCTGGAGACCAAGAATATCCACGGGAAGGTCTATGGCGGCGCTAATGCCGAGTTCTGGAAGCAGTATTTGCCAGACACCGGCTACAAGCGCTACGGCTTCACACAGGAACATCAATTGAGGAATCCAATATGGCAGAATAACAGTCATATCAAGACGCTGAGGCGGCTTGTTTTTGGGAACGATGTTCCTGTTTATGGAATAGTCGTTTTCCCAAGCGATACAAGCATCAAAGTGACGGCGGAGCAGCCGGTCTTGAATATGTACAACGTAGTGCCCTATATCAGGCAGTACCGGGACGTGGTTCTGTCATCAGATCAGATG
Organism: Bacteroidales bacterium; assembly: GCA_017429765.1. Taxonomy (GTDB): domain Bacteria; phylum Bacteroidota; class Bacteroidia; order Bacteroidales; family UBA932; genus Cryptobacteroides. Next base: position 25,532 of record JAFROJ010000048.1, read on the forward strand.
GACGTCTATCGCAGACGGCTTCTTGAGGTAATCTCTACCTCGGAATCTGACCGTAAGGAGCATCTCGGTAATGTTTATCGCAACAAGGAACGCCGAGACGAAGCAGTTGCCAGTGGCAGATGTCCCCGCTGCGGTGGCAACCTTGTCTTAAGGAACGGGAGATACGGACAGTTCTATGGCTGCTCCAATTACCCCAGGTGCAACTACGTCCTTAACAAGTAGCATGAATAGCAGTTTTTTGGTTGCCCGGGTGCTTACTTTAGATTTCATCTAGTATCATAGGATCTAGACTCTTGACAAGCCCGAAGTTTCTTTATATCTTTGTGATGGATGGGGAAACCCATCCATACATATAGCGAAAGTGTTTTCGCGTTGTCAGCACTGAAACCTGGAAGTTTTTGAGAAGACAACCGCTTAACACTTCACCCGACTGTTATTGTCCATCGTCGTATTCTGCGACCGGACTCTACATAGTCGGCCCTGCTTTAATCGAAATTAATTGATAATCAATGAAATAAGTCGAAATAACGCTTGTTTTATTTGCAGAAAATGCTTATATTGAGGTCAGAA
>JAFROJ010000049.1 GCA_017429765.1 Bacteroidales bacterium
GCAGGATGAAGCTCGCAAGGAACTCAAACTTTGCAGATGTGTTGTCTTCCATACTTCAAAGGTAAGGTCTTTTGATACACAAACCTACCTTCAAGTATATGTTTATGTCACATTATGCCACGGAAGTTTGCAAGTGTCCCAATTTTTCCCGCAACTTCTTGCGGGCGTTGGAAATCGTCACTTTAACGCTTGTTTTAGGCCTGCCGGTTTTCTTGGCTATCTCGTCCAGCGACAAGTCCTGTTCTGTCTTCAGGGACATCAGCTCCGACTCGCTTCTGGTCAATTGACCGTAAACGGCTTTCTTTATGCGGGTGTTGTCTGCCGCTTCCACCCTCTCCTCGGCCGAAGGCCCTCCGGGGAAGGCGTCATCTTCCAGCCGGCAAGTCTCTATCTTCCTTTTCCGGTAGTTCGAGACGCAGATGTTTTTGGTGACCTTGATGGCGAGAGCCTTAGGGTTCTGGATAGGATACCCTTTCTCGGACAGTTCCCACAGGACGGTCAGGGCCTCCTGAGCTATGTCCTCAGCCTCTTCTGGCCCTCCTGTGGCGCGGAGGAACCGGGTCGCAAGGGCGACCAGATCCCGCCTCATCCCTTGGGAAATATGTTCGAACTCTTCCCGACTCATCATCTGTGTCTCTACTTATAAGTCGCCATTCTCTGGGGAAAGTTAAATTTTTTCCTTAACTTTACAAAGATTAAGGATTTACCTCATGAAAAAGGATATCAAATGGGTCGTCACCAGGGTCGACGGGAAGATCGCTTCCGTCAGCGCGGATTTCAGGGGACTCTCCAAGGTGGCCGAATATGTCAGGAAACTGCCCGTGGACGGTGTCTCGGAGATAACGGTCGGAAAGGTCTCGACAGAGGAACTGGTTGACCTCTCTTCCAGGACAGGCTGGGAGGACCTGAGGATCTCCGGCTCGGCTTTCCAACTCAGTGTCTGGAAGAGGCTTTACCTGCTGACCCATCATGAGGACGGCACTCCGATTCTTCCGGATGAAGGAATCAAACTGTTGAGTTATAGCCAGTTGGCCGACCTTTGCGAGAACCCAAGGGGGGTCCGTGCCGTGGCTCACGCCGTTGCCTGCAACCCTGTCGCCTACATCATTCCCTGCCATCTGATCGTCCCCAAGGAGGCGATAGACAAGATACTGGCCATCCGGGAAGTCGCCCAGGGAACCATATTCAAAGGCACCGACCTCTACCTTTTGGATTCGATAGAGGTCGGCGAGTACGAATATGGCGGCGAATTGAAGCGGCGCCTGATCGAGAGGCAGCTTTATAGCCGCTGACGGTCCCTGAGCTTGTCGAAGGGCCGGTGGTTCGACAGGCTCACCAATCGGGTCAGTCGTTGTTCATCTGGACTATATCTACCTTTGACCTTTGGGTGTCGCCGATGAGCCACTCCGAGTAGTAGTCCGCCATTCTCCAGAAGAAATATTCATTCATGTCGCCGAAGCTGTGCCTCTGGCCCGGCAGGAGCAACATGTCGAAGCGCTTGTTGGCCTTGATCAGGGCGTTCACGACGCGGATCGTGTTGGCCGGGTGGACGTTGTTGTCGACATCTCCGTGGACCAGCATCAGGTGCCCCTTGAGGTTCTTCGCGAGCTCCTGGTTGGTGTCGATGTGATAGACGAAGGTGGTGTCGCCCTTGTCGATCCTCTCGAGTATGCCGTGGTGCTGCTCGCTCCACCAGCGGTTGTAGATGCTGTTGTCGTGGTTGCCGGCGCAGGAGACCGCCACCTTGAAGAAGTCGGGATATTTCAGGATGGCAGCCGTGCTCATGAAGCCGCCTCCGGAGTGGCCGTGTATGCCCACCCTATCAAGGTCGACGAAGGGGAAGCGGGCCCCGATCTGCTGTATGGCGTATTTCTGGTCCTCGAGGCCGTAGTCGCGTAGGTTGCCGTAGCCATAGTTGTGGTACCACTTTGAGCGGTTGGGATGGCCGCCCCGGTTGCCCACGGTGATGACGATAATCCCGAGCTGGGCGAGGCGGTCGACCCTCGTGAAGTTCTTGCTCCAGGAGATGTTGTTGGCCTCGACCTGGGGGCCGGGATAGACATAGTCGCAGATGGGATAGACCTTGGTGGAATCGAAGTCGTAAGGTTTGTACATCGCGCCGTAGAGGTCGGTCACGCCGTCGGCCGCCTTGACCTTGAAGCGCTCGGGGAACTTGTAGCCGGCCTGCAGGAGGAGGCTGAGGTCGGCTTCCTCAAGGTCGAGAATCTTCTTTCCGCCGGCGCTGAACAGGGCCACGTTCGGGGTGTAGTCAACCCTTGAATAGTTGGCGATGAAGTACTTCGCGTCGTCGCTGGCCGTGGAGAGCACGTCCATGTCGTCCATGTCCAGCTGCTGGAGCGCTCCGCCTGTCAGCGGCACCCTGAATGTGTGCATCTGGTAGGGGTTCTCGTCCTTGTTCACTCCGCAGGCGCTCAGGAGGACATAGCCTTCCTTCTCATTGACTCCCATGACGTTATCCACGTGGAAAGCCCCGTCGGTGATGGCCCTGACGAGGGTGCCGTCGCTGTTGTAGAGGTAGAGGTTGGCCCAGCCGTTCCGCTCAGACCACCAGATGATCTGCTTGCCGCCCTTGATCAGGAACGGCCTTTTGGTCTCGATGTAGGTGTTGGATCTTTCGGGGATTATGACCTTGGCGGAGTCGGAGTTCACGTCAACCCAGCACAGGTCGATCCTCTTGATGTCCCTGCTCTGCCTCAGGAGGTAGAAACCGGTCTCGTCGCCCATCCATTTGTTGGACATGTAGTCACCGTAGCTGTCCTTGGCGAGCCTTCGGGCGTTCTGGATGTTGAAATCCTGGTCCTTGAAGGCGTCAACCTTGATCTGCTTGGAAGTCGCCACCGGTCCCTGAGCGCCATTCTCCGGTCCCTGAGCCTGTCGAAGGGCCGAGCCGTCGATGGTAAAGACATAAAGATACCCCTTCGGGCCGGGCTCGCCGGGCATCTGGTACTTGTAGGTCTCCAGTTTAGGTCTCTTCCCGCTCACGGAGTTGATCACCCAAAGATCCTCAAGCTTGCGGGTGTCCCACTTGGTCACCGCGAAGCGTTTCGAGTCAGGCGACCAGGCGAGTTCGCCGGGGTTGGAGCGCCTCGTGGTGTCGGTCTCCGTGTCTCCGGAATAGTTGCCGTAGCCGAAACCGAACTGCTTGATCCCGTCGGTGGTCAGTTTGAACTCGACCAGGGTGCTGTCCTTCGGGTCCTTGGCGGCCTTCCTGAGGTTGGTCGAGTCCATAATCCAGAGGTTGGAGTTCTTCGCGTAGACCCCGATGGTGCCGTCGGGGGATATCGAGGCCCAGGCGGGATATTTCTTGACCTCCTTCTCTTTCTCCTCGGTCACGTCGGTCAGCGTCCCGGTGGCGAAATCGTACTGGAAGTGGAAGACCTTTTTCTCGGCCGGCTTGCCTGCTCCGGCGGGTCCGGCGGGCCTTCCACCGCCCTTCTTCGCCTTGGTGGTGTCAGGTTTCTCGACCTTGTCCTGGGTGCTCCGGATGTCGAAGGTGAAGTACTTGTCGTCCTTCAACTTAAGCCCCGTGATGGGAATATGCTGGGCGTCGAAGGGATCCTTGGTGATCTCTGTGAGCCGCATCGCCAGCCTCTCCATGTCGAAGACCTCGGTCTTGGTGCCCTTGTCGGGATCGACGATGTAATACTTGGTTCCCTGGGGAGACTGCCATTCGTACCAGAAACGGTCCCCGTCCTTGAACCAGCGGGGCGTCACCCTCGTGGAGAAGACCATCTGGTTCACCTTCTTGGCGGAGAATCTCTCGGCCAGCGCATAGTTCGCCTTTTGCCCTGCGGCGGCCAGGCAGACCAGCGCCGCCGCCACAATCAATAAAACTCTTTTCATCTCTATCTGTTAATTAGTATATTCATTTGCCAAGTTTGATCTCGATGGTGGAGCCGTCGGCGACCTTCCAAGTCCTGGCGGTGCCGTTGGTGTTGTCTTCCAGCCTGATTTCCAGCTTGTTCCCGGGAAGACGGCTGACATGAAGGCAGAAGTCGCCGCCGAAGGCGCGGACGTGCTTCAGGGACATTTTGTCCCACTCTGCCGCGAGCCTCGGGGTGAGCTTGAACGAGCGTAGCCCTGTCGGCCTCAGGCCGAACATGCCCTCTATGATAGCCCGGCAGTAGAGTCCGCTCTCCGCTGAAAGGTGCCTCTGGGATCCCTCGGGCCAGGCCTCGATCGGGTAGGGGACATGGTCCCCGAGCAGCCTTCTGGAGGAATAGTGACGCAGGAAGGCGTTGGCCGTGGCTGTCTCGCCGGCGATGTAGATGCCTCTCAGGGAATAAAGGGTGGAGCGGTCCCAGAAAGTGGAGCTGCCCTGTTGGGTGAGCAGGCCGTCCGGTGTCATAAGCTTGTCGGAAGTCAGGGCCGCGATGGTGCCCTCGGCCCTGTTCAGGATGCCCACGATCAGGGGCATACAGATCCAGGAGCGAAGGACGTCGTTGCCGTCGTAGTAGCGGTAGGTGTGATAGCCCTGGACATCGGCCCCGAAGTATTCCTCAATGGCGACAGCGAGTTTGTCCGCCTGCCTGTTGTAGGTGGCGGCAAGTTTTGAGCCTTTCCCGAGGCTCTTGGCGAGCATTGCCGCCGAGCGCAGGCCGTCATAGTAGAGGGTCGAGGTGCAGAGGTTGGCGTCTCCCGAGGGGAAACGGCCTTCCAACTCGTCCGAGTCGGAGAGGACCACCCCGTCGTCGTTCAATTTGAGGCGGCAATATTCAAGGCACCATTCGATCAGAGGCCAGAGCCGCTCGGCCTCGTCCCTGTCGCCTCTTTCAAGGGCGTATCGGGAGGCCCCATGGGCTATCATCGCCGCGTCGCCCCTGTCGCCGGCCCCGTTCCAGATGTCGATGCCCTCGGCTATGATCGAGCTCGGGATGGGCTTATATTCCGGATTCATGAAGCGGGCGAAATGGTTGTAGGAGTTCAGGGCGGACTCGTTCCCGATCGAATAGCCCAGGAAGGGGAAGAAGGGGTTGACGTACTCGGCCTGGTCGTTGGCCCAGAGGGCGGCGTAGTAGGACTCTCCCCCGGGGCCGTGCATGTAGCCTCCGGCGGTCTTGAATATGCTCTCCGACGCCCTGATCTTCGCGAAGCGGAACCCCCTGTCTATCACGTCGTCAGGGGTGTCGAGGATGAGGTTGGAATCGATGAGGTCGAGGTAGGCCTTCCTGGCCGCCAGCTCAGCCTTCAGGTCCGGACGGAGGGCCTTGTCCCCCTCCCGGTAAGCCTGGAAACAGGCGCCGAAACCGATGCTGTCCCCCGGTTGAAGGACCGTGGTCACGCTCCCCAGGATGTCGGCCCGGATGACATACGAGCCGGTGACTCCTTTCTCTTTCGGGGTGGTGAAGACTTGTGAATATTCAGGGACAATGACTGTCAGCGCCCTGGTCGAGAGGTTCTTCAAGGTGTAGATCTCCCCCATCAGGGGCTTGTCCGTGGACGGGAATATCTTCCTTTCCAGCCCGACCTCGGAGCTTCCGGCCTTGAAGACGCTTTCCACTTCCATGTAGCCGTCCAACTTGACCCGCCGGACGGTCTCGCCGGTCAGGCAGCGCCCTCCCACGCTGAGGAGCGAGGGGATGTCGGTCGCCACCCGCTGCATGAGGCTCGCGTGGGTGTTGTTGGGGATGGTCCGCAGCATGGGGAAGACCAGCGAGCGCTCGCTTGTGAAGGAACGGTCCTCACTCACGCCCCATCTTAGCACGAAGGCCATCTGTTCCCCGCTCATCTCGATGTGGTCCGAGTAGGGAAGGGTGGCGGTCACGGGGTCGAGGACTATCCCGTTTCCCTCCTTGCAGAGGCTCCAGTTCTCTTTGGTGTCGGGGGACGCCGCCATCGCGGCGAGGATGAGGGGAAGGATAAGGGCTTTCATATTCTCAAAGATAGTGAAAATCCGTCAATTGCAACTCCTTCGGGGACTATCAAAAAGGCATGAAACTTTGGTGAATTGAAGATTATTCTGTAAATTTGCAGCCCCAAATTATTTGGGGAAAAACATAAATAAAAGATTTACAATCATTTATGCCAACAATTCAACAGTTAGTTCGCAAAGGACGCGAGAGCGTTGCCGCTCAAAGCAAGTCTCGCGCGCTGGACGCTTGCCCTCAGAAGAGGGGCGTTTGTCTGCGTGTCTACACGACGACTCCCAAGAAGCCTAACTCAGCGATGAGGAAGGTGGCCAGGGTACGCCTCACCAACTCTAAAGAGGTCAACGCTTACATTCCGGGCGAAGGTCACAACCTCCAGGAGCACAGCATCGTGCTGGTCCGCGGCGGTCGTGTCAAGGATCTCCCCGGCGTGCGCTACCACATCCTTCGTGGAGCTTTGGACACCGCTGGCGTGGAAGGAAGGACCCAGTCCCGCTCCCTCTATGGCGCCAAGAGGCCGAAGAAGTCCAAGAAGTAGTCCGTTTTTTTATTATCACCTTTAATTTTCACCAAAAATGAGAAAATCGAAGCCTAAGAAGAGAATTCTACTTCCTGATCCTAAGTATCATGATGTCGAGGTGACTCGCTTCGTGAACAATCTTATGCTGCAGGGGAAGAAGAGTATCGCGTATTCTATTTTTTACGATGCCATCGACATGGTAGGCGAGAAGATGAAAGATTCTGACAAGGCTCCTCTGGATATTTGGAGGAAGGCTCTCGAAAACGTGACCCCTCAGATAGAGGTCAAATCACGTCGTGTAGGAGGTGCCAACTTCCAGGTGCCTACGGAGTTGCGCCC